>QHNK01000107.1 GCA_003218415.1 Verrucomicrobiota bacterium
CCGCGGTGTGCTCGGCAGTGAGCCGCGGCGCGTCAGGCCAGATTGGTTCCAAGCGTCCATGCAAACGCCATCTCGGCCGCGCGTTTGCGGCCAGATGGACATCGGACGCGCCGGCCTTTTGCCCGATCTTCAGATAGTCATCCACGTGCCTCAGCGGATGAGATTCGACGGTAATCTCTGGAGACTTAGCGATCATGGACGCTGCAGAAATAATTACGCAGCCTCGCCGAGCGCGTAAACCCTAAAACGAGGGTATCCCATGTGCGACACATTAGACGCCATCTGATGTTGTCATTCTGAGCGAAGCGAAGAATCTCGGATTGAATTCGGACCTATCCACCAAAGGCAAATAGACAGAGATGTTTCGCTTCGCTCAACATGACAGCGCCATTTGTAACATGGGACTCATGTTTTGCGGCGCGATCGCCTTCCAAAATCAGTGAGTCGATTTTTGACGAACTCGACAATCACCGGTCGGGCGAGGCTTGCAGCGATTTTTAGCACCGCCACGGCAAAGCCTGCTTCGACAAGCTTCTTCTTTGATTTTCGGCTGTTCTTTGCGTCGACATAAATTTTTTTCTTCCGCATCGGCGCCAATGCAATCAGGGCGCCGACAGCGGCTGCGGCTGTAAGCCAGGAAACGGTTTGTTCCCGAAATGATCTTCGGAATTTCGCCGGGAAATCCAATTCATACCGCAGGCCGCCCAGATCGCGCGCCAGGCGTTCGCGGGACTGCGCGATTTCCGCCGTCAGCTCGTCGATTGATTTGTTGCGTCCAGATTTTTCAGCCATTCGCGATCTTTCTTTAATTCAGCCAGCGTGGTACGAAAAAGCGGCTTGGTGATGCGGCTGCGCGCGACCAAAAGCAAAACCAGCGCAATAATGAAATGCACTGCGGCAGCGGCCAGCGCGATCCATGGCCATGAAATCCCAGCCAAATGGGCCAGCCCCACAACCGCGCCGGTGATGAGAAAAACGTAACCCAGCGCGCTAAGGAGCAGCGCAAAAATCAAGCAACCAACCAGTATCAGCACCTGTACCGCGGCTACTTTCGATTCCTCGGCAAGAAGTGCAAAGCGGCTCTCAAAAAAGTCCGCAAGCGCGCTCACCAGCGCCAGCAGGTTCTCGAGCAAACCGGCACGTCCCGCGGGATTCCGGGACCGAGGCCTATCGCTGATCATCTCCGAATGCTTTCGGAGTTAACGCCGGAAGATCAGCCCCAACACAAACCCAATTCCGAGCGCTGTGAAAATCGCCTTCGTTGGATTTTCACGCACGTATTGCTCTGCGTCTTCCTGGAACGTCCGGGCGCGATCCCGGGCATCGCCCCATGCTTGTTCTGCTTTGCCGCGCGCCTCGCCCAAGGCCTGCTCTGCCTTGCCCCGGTACTCCTCTGCGAAAGCGCCTGCGGCGGATTTCAGATCTTCCGCTGCTCTGCGCGCGTGTTCCTTGCTGCTTTGCAATTTATCCTGCGCCTCTTTGGTGGTGGACGTTTTCTGTTCTGGTTTATTTTCTTCTGCCATTGGTAATCTCCAGTTAATTTTCGTCTCAACTATCCGCGCGCTTTGCTCAATCGGCAAACGCCGATTGCACGAGCGAGACCAGTCACTGTTCGCGAAAAATGATGCGGGCTTTCGTCAGATCGTACGGTGAAAGCTCCACGGAGACTTTGTCTCCGGGGACGATGCGGATAAAATGCTTCCGCATTTTACCGGAAATATGTGCAAGCACATTGCGTTGGCCGGGAAGATCGACACGGAACATCGTGCCTGGCAACACTTGCGTTACTGTGCCCTCGGTCACTATCTGTTCTTCCTTCGCCATCGCGGGCGAATATACCCGTCAAGGCACCGGTCTCAAGGTTGGCGTACCTGATCCAGTGAAACCGTTGGCAAATATTCCCGAAGCTCCTCTCGTTTCCACCACGCGCCGGTCTCGCTGCGTTCGCGCAACGTCGTAAAACGATAGCGATAAAACATCGCGCGAATGTAGCGCGGCGGTTCGTGCGAAAAAGGATTCTTCGCGAGCAATCGGCTCACATCTCGCGACCATTCCAGCCTGACAATCAACCTGCCAAACCACGGGTTTTCCCGATAGCTTCCGAGCGCGGCAAACCACATCTGCCAATCGAGTCTTGGCTGGTGCGGCGCGCACCAGCCCGGCGCGCGCATCACGTCGCCGGGTTTCCATTTGAATTCGTAGGGCAGCCAATCGATTCCGTCGGCGCTGCCTTCGATCACAATTTCGCCGCGTTCCTTGGTCATCACGCGAAAAAGACCATAGCCGTTCACGATCCGAAACGGCTCCAAACGGCCGTAAATTGCGATGAGCGGTCGCGGCCATTCTTCGTGCGGCTTGAACGCACTAAAAATGAGCCACGCGTTGATTGGGAGTGTAACGATGACCACCGCGATCGCAGCGTAGCTGCACAATCGATCCTGTAGCGGCAGCGCGCAGTTGTAGCCACGGCGCTGTGTCGCCGTGTCCGGGACGCGATGTAAGAGAACGCCTCGACACAGCGAGGCGGCTACAGAATCGTCGATCAGCAACAAACACAGCGCGATCGTCAGCAGATTGAAGAAGCAATAGTTGCCGGTGACTGCGATGACGATTTGGAGAAAAATCATCAGCCCGGCGGCAATCAGCCTCGGCCGGCGCGGCGCCCAGATAAAGAAGGGGACGATGATTTCTACGACAAGACAAAACGCGACTGAAAAATGCTTGAACCATTCCGGACTTTTGTCTGCCCACCAAGCGAACACCGTGGGCAACGGTTGCGACCAATAGTGATAATCGAGCGCCGTCAGGTTCCACCAGCAGTCGTCGCCGCTGGTCAGCTTCACTACGCCCGACATCAGCGTCAGCTTAAACAGGAGAAACTTGAGCAGAAACAAACCCGGCCGTGAGACTGGCGAACCTGTAGCCGGTGTCGCTGACCCAGGCCGCCACATCAGCTCCCTTGGCCAAAGCCGCCACGGCGCGAGAAAAATCGACAGGAAGCCGGTCTCCAACAGCAAAATGTCCCATTGAAAGCTGAGAAAAGTTTGTCCGGCGATCGTGAGTGAAAGATAGAAGACAAAAAGGACAACCAGCAAAAGCGCGGGCGCGATTCCCAAAATCAAAAGCAACGAAAGAACAACGCCACCACCGCAAAGAAAATGGAGGAAGCCATTACTCGAATCGAGCCAGCAAAGGGTCGGCAGCAGCGAGTAAGCGCTCCTACCGAATCGTTCGTAAACTGCCGGTAAGAATTGATTGAGCGGCGAGACTCCGTTGCTCCCGACAAGACCGTCCACCTGCACCCAAAGCGATGCGAAGGCGACCAAATAGGTGAGTCCGAGCGCACGAAGAAACCAGCGCCGCGCCCAAAAGTAAGTTGGCGGCCGTACGTCTTTTCCCCATAGCAATCGAGTAAAGGTCGAGCCGAGTCCGCGATGACGTGCGATGAACTTGTAAGCGGTTTCGGAAATCGCTGCGAATCCCGGAACGTGATCGTAGCTCCACGCCAGCCATTTTCTCGAAGATCTATATCCCAACGAGCGGTAGACGGCTTCCGCAGCCAAAAAAGCTTCGCCGTCCGGCTCAATGAAAGCCATCGCGCGCCTGAACTCATCGCGCGGGATTTCGGGGAATCGGTCGGCGACTTCTTGATAAGTGGCGTAATCGACTTTACCGGCGGTGATCTCTCGCCAGCGCTCGATCCACAACTTGCAAAAATGACATTCCCCGTCCCAGATCAGGAGCGGCTTGGTTGGTGGATTGGCAACCCGCTGACGGCGCTCGTCAGTCATAAACGTCGAACGTCCAACGTCCAACGCTCAACGTCCAATTCAGAATCCGAATTCAGCGTTCTATGTTCGATGTTGGGCGTTCGGCGTTATCTTAATCCTCAAACTCCGCCCACACCGGCGCGTGGTCGGATGGTTCCTTGCCTTTGCGCATCTCGCGATCAATCCCCGCTGCAATGCATTTTGTTGCCAGCTCTTCGCTCGCCAGAACTGCGTCAATGCGCAGGCCGCGATTTTTTTCAAATGCGCGCATCTGATAGTCCCACCAGGTGTAAAGTTCGCCTTCCTTGTGGTGGATCCGCAGTGTGTCGCACAAGCCGATTTTGCATAATTCCCGAAACGCGGCGCGTTCGCTCTCCGAGGCCATGATGGCTCCGCGCCAGAGGTCTGGATCGTAAACGTCGATGTCTTCCGGCGCGACGTTGAAATCGCCGCACACGATCACATCGACGGATTTTTCGTTCGCGATGCAATCGCGAAGGCGGCGATACCAATGCAATTTGTATTCGTAGGCCGGCGAACCGATCGCCTGGCCATTGGGCGCGTAAATCGAGAACACGCGCACATCATCGATGGTCGCGGCGATTACCCGCGCCTGCGGATCGACCACTTCGTCGCAAAGCGACGGCCGTACGTCTCGCGGCTCCCTGTTCGCGAGAATCGCCACGCCGTTATACGATTTCTCCCCGTGATAAGCGGAGCGATAACCGACCGCTTGCAAGGCGAGCGCCGGAAATTGGTCGTCCGGGCATTTCGTTTCTTGCAAGCAGACAATGTCGGGCTTGATCGCCTCCAGCCAGTCAAACAATCGATCCTGTCGTTTGCGGAGCGAGTTGATGTTCCACGAGACGATTTTCATAGCGTGTCATTCTGAGCGAAGCGAAGAACCTCTCATTTGGCGATAGATCACACTAACTAATCTGCGTGACCGTTCGCGCAATTGTGAGGTCCCTCACTTCGTTCGGGATGACCCGCAGAGAAATCGTTTTGTAAGGAGCAAGGGACTATTCACGCGAGCTACGACTTACTTCTCACAACTCCACCTCCACGCCTGGTGCTGGCACAATCACGTCCGCGCCCGGCAGATCGGCATCGAGCTGAGCGCGCATCCATTCGACCGCCGGTGGATCGCCATGCACGAGAACAATTTTGCGAGGCGAAATTTTTTTAGCGCATTGGATCAACGCCTCGCGCGTGGCGTGCGCGCTAAACTGGAACTGTTCAATGTTGCAGCGGATGCGCTGGGACGGTTTGTCCGGGTCAAGTGCGACTTCGCCGGCCGTGCCTGCGTCACGGAGAAGACCGGCAGGCGATTCCGGGTTGGCATAGCCGACAAAAAAGATCGAGTGCTGCGGGTTTTCGATTAATCGACGAGCAAACACATTGGAGAGCGTTTTTGGGATCATCATCCCGCTGGAGAGGACATAAACGCGTCCCGCCCGCAGTGGTACATCGCGCACCGTTTCATCATTCAAAATGAACGGTGCTACTTCCCTCATCAATTGCAGGCGCGGCAATTGCCGGCGCGCCATACGCGCGCGGCGATCGTAGATATCGGTCATCTTTGAGCTGAGACCGCCGATGTAAATCGGAAAGTCTCCCGAAAGCTTTCGGGATTCACGACGGAACTTGTAAAGCATCGCCAGCACCTCCTGCGTTTTGCCCAGCGCGAAAACAGGGATGAGCACGCACGCCCCGCGCTCGAAAGCGCCCTCGAGTGCCTCCGCTAACCGTCGCTCTTCACCCGCCCGCGTCCAGCCCGCAGGCTTCGCGTGATCGCCTCGCGTGCATTCCATGATCAGGACATCGATCTTCTCTTCAGGGAAGTTCGCCGCTTCCATGATCGTTTGATCGTCGAAATTGACGTCTCCGGTGTAAAAGACGCTTTGACCTTCGGCGCGCAGCAAAATCCCTGTTGAGCCGAGCACGTGTCCCGCGTCGAAAAATTCGAACGTCAGCGCATTTCTTTCACGCTGAGGCGCGCGTTCGCCGGCAATGGAAATGCGTTGACGCAACGGACACCAGCGCCAGCGTTCCGATGCTCGATCCGTTTCCCGATGTGTGAAGAGCGGATATGACATTTCTCCGATTTCTTCGCGTTGCCGCGTCATCACATTGACCGAGTTGTGCAAAAGCAGATTACCAATCTCGGCTGTGGCCTCCGTCATGAAAACGCGCGCGCCCGGAAAGCGTCGCATTGCCACCGGCAACGTGCCGATGTGATCTTGATGAGCGTGCGAGATCAGGATCGCTTCGATGCCCCGGTCGGCGATTGTATTCAAATAAGGCAGCGCATCCTCCCCGGTGTTCTTAGGATGCATTCCGCAATCGAGCATCAGCCGGTGACGGCCGATCTCAAGATAGTACGAGTTCGCGCCGATCTCCGTGCGGCGAGTGAGATTAATGAATTTCAAGCTACGCTCTTACTCTTGCTCTTGCTCTTGCTCGTGAGGAAACGAGTACGTCCCCCGGCTCTTCGCCGATACGAGCGGTCAGACTGTTGATCAGCCCCATCAGCATCGAAACAATCTCAAACAGTTGTTGCTTCCCGGACCACACGGCTGCTTCGTCCGATAGTTTCTTGGCGACCAGGACGTCCAGACAAGCAGCGCATTCCAATGCTGAGCCCCGAGCAAAGTCAAGAAATCGGCAACGATCCTTAATGGCGAACTTGCCGTTTCCCTCCGCGATGTTGAGCGGAATACTAGTCGAGGCGCGATCGAGCTGATCCTTCACCGCCGCTTTGCCTTTCACCTTGGAGATTAGCTCGGTGGCCCACGCTATGAACTTAATCGAGGCTTGAGAGACGTTCAGTTTTTCGTGATCGAATCGCGGAGCGCTCACCAGACCAGACTGAGCAAGAGCAAGAGTAAGAGCAAGAGAAAGACGCCAAACACTGATTACAGCCACTCTCGAAGAATCCGCAGCCAGTTTCTACGCAGAATTTTTCCAATCTCCTCGTCGGAAAAACCGCGTTCGATGAGTTTGCGGGTCAAATTTCGCGTGTGCGAATGGTTCGTTAGGTCGGGAATGAAATGCGGCTTGGTCAACTTTGCAGCAAGCTCAGTCCGCACCTTCACAGGCATTTGCTGGAAGAGATACTCGCAAAAATCAAAACCGATCCCGACTCCATCCATTCCGATCAGGCCTATCACGTGCTCGATGTGATCGATATAATGATCGATCGTGCTGCTTTCGGATTCCGGACTAACGAGAATCGCGTTTACGCCAACAACACCGCCGCGTTGGCCGATGATCTTGATTTGCTCGTCGCTGATGTTGCGCTCGATGTCGCAAAACTTTCGCACGTTGGTGTGCGAAACGATGAGCGGTTTGCTCGTAAGCTCGACAATGTCCTCGAATCCCTTTGGATTGATATGCGCTAGATCGATGAGGATGCCGAGGCGCTCGCACTCGCGCACAACGTGGCGGCCAAAATTTGTTAGGCCATCGCGCGACGAGCCGCTTGGCTTGAAAATCCCGCCGCTGCCCGCGGCGTTTCGGCGCGCATGCGTCAAACCAACCGATCGCAGGCCGAGCTCGTAAAACGCGCGGAGCAAATTCAAATCTTCGCCTAACGGCTCCACGCCTTCCATGGTAATGACCAGCGTGATTTTGTTCGCGGCGCGCGCTTGCTCGATCTCGGCAAACGTTTTGCAAATCGCGAACCGCTCTGTTTGCTCCACCTCGGCATATAGTCGTGCCACCTGATCGAGCGCGACACGCAAACCCATTTCCGGCAGATAACGGTCCTCGACGTAAATTGCGACGCCGAGCATGCCGATACCGCCGGCTTCAAATTCTGGCAAAAAATGCGAGACGAGAACGCCCGGCCGATCACGCTTTTCATACAAATCGATCAACAGATCGAAGTGAAAATCGACAATCCCACCGGAGTGAAGTCGGTCGATTCGTTCTTCGATGGATTCTTTCGTAGCGTTCATTCTGTAGCGGCGGTCTGCGACCGCCGAGTTTGTCAAGGCTACGGTGGGCAGGCAGGGGATGTCACGAACAAGAACGGAGCCAGTCCAATGCAGCGGCGTTCGTGACAGCGAACGCCTGTTGGGTGACGAACCTATTTGCTCAACTCGAGCATGCGCAGGATTGGGATCTCCGCGCGTTTGCGCACCGGCTCGGGCAACGTGATTTCCGGTTCCATGTTGAGG
>QHNK01000108.1 GCA_003218415.1 Verrucomicrobiota bacterium
AATGTCTCGAATTCTCCGCTTCCCGGCGTTTGCGCGTTGCTCAATGGAGCGATGCTGAAAACCTGAGCGCTTTCGGCCCGGAAACAAACGCGCGCTACGGAAGCGGTCGCAATTACGTCGCATATTTTGTTTTCACTGGCCCCGTCGATCCAGCAACAGGAATGCTGATTAACATCAGCGAAATCAAAGGGCGCGCCGGCAAAATTGTGCGCGCACGTTTCGATCACAAATTCCTTAACGAGGACAACTCCTCTTTCCGCGACGTTCCGCCGACTGCCGAGAACATCGCGCGGCAACTTTACGTCGATGTCGCGCCGCTGTTCTCCGATGTCGAAGCAAAACTGTGTGCTTGTCACCTGAGCGAGTCGCCCGAGCGGAGCGCGACTTATTATTTCAGTGGCGCTTGCGAAGCGAATTACTGGTTCGAATTTTCAGCTGCCCGCAACACGATGTCGCCCCGGCTGAGCGCGGACGAGAACGCGCGGCTATTTGGGTCGGCGACTTCAACGCACGGACACAACTATCGCGCTCGTCTGACGTTTCGTTCCGAGCGGTTCGATGGGAAAGACCCGTTGGTTCGCTACGATGCAATCGATGCTTGTCTTCGTGCGTTGCGTAGCGAACTCGATCATCGCTATCTCAACGAAGAGGTCGTTGGGCTAAAGGATCGTCCCACCACAACCGAGAGTTTGGCGCGATACATCTACGAGCGCGTAGAGAACGCGATGCCGGTGCACCGCGTTCGGTTGCACGAGCGTGACGATTTTTTCGCTGAAGCTTTGGGGAACAAAGCCGTTTTTCTCGGATTGCAGACGCCGTTTCAAGCGGCGCATCGACTGCATGCAGCCGCGCTTTCCAATTCCGAGAACGCAAAACTTTATGGCAAATGCAACAATCCAACGGGTCACGGTCACCGATATCTGACAGAAGCGACTGTCGGAGGCGATTACGATGTGCGCAGCGGCACGCTCTATGACTTTGTGGCGTTGAAGAACGCGATGGCAGAATCGCTTGAGCCATGGCGAGATCGACATCTTGATCTCGAAACGGAGGATTTTCGCGATGCGCCGTCTACCGGAGAAAATATCGTTCGCGCGCTTTGGCGTAAGCTCGATAATCGCCTCGGGCAACGGCTCGTTCGCTTGCGTTTGTGGGAGACAGCGAACAACCGGTTTACGTTGCGGCGGACGTAATTTCCAACTCGGCGTTGGACGTTGGGCGTTGGACGTTCGACGTTTTCGTAGGAACACATGAGACGTTATCTCATCACCGGTGCGAGCCGCGGGATTGGCCGCGCAATCGCCGAGAAGCTCGCCGGAGAAGACACGGTGCTTCTCTTGCACGGTCGTGATACGGTCGCCTTGGCGCAGACGCGGAAAGCCGTCGAGCCACGTTGCGCGAGAGTGATCCTCCTGGCTCATGATTTAGCCAAGCATTCAGGCGTATCCGACCTGATTGCCGAAGTCGGCAACGAGCCAATCGATTTACTGGTAAACAATGCCGGCGTCGCGGTAGTGAAACCGTTCACAGAAATTACGACAATCGAATGGGAACAAACCGTCGGGGTCAATATCACCGCGCCGTTTCTCTTGACGCAGCGCTTCGCTCCGCGCCTGCCGCCGGGATCGAGCATCGTGAATATTCTCTCCGTTGCAGCCAAAAGCGGCTTCGCGAACTGGAGCGCTTATTGTATGAGCAAGTTTGCGCTCGAAGGATTCTCGCAATCCATTCGAGAAGAATTGCGCGACCGCAAAATTCGCGTGATCAACATTTACCCGGCAGCGACTGACACCGAGATCTGGGACAGCATCCAAGGCAAATGGCCGCGTCAGAAAATGATCTCGCCAAAAGATATCGCCAGCGCGGTAGCCTACGCCCTGTCGCGACCCGCGGACGTAGCGCTGGAAAATATTACTCTATCCAGTTTAGCTGGAAATCTGTGATTGCATAGGAACATAGACTTCAAGTCTGTGCGCCCAGCAGGTTTGCAACCTGCTGGATCAGCGCAGCGGAGATCATCTCCGCTGGGCGCACAGGCAAAGATGCCTATGTTCCATCGCGTATGATCAAAGCCCTGCAGAGCGAGCTTACTATCAACGTCGTCGCTTCGATTATTGTCTCGTTGCTCTTTTTAGCGGCAGGATTTGCCTGGGGAAAATACAAAGAACGGCGTCGGAAGTTCGGGAGAAATCTCGAAGAGTACGATTTCTATCCATTCACGGTCACTCGCGAGAATTTTGGGGAGTTCAGTCTAAAGGATTTCCGGCTGGGCATGCATTACTTCCTCAAGAACGAAGATCATACCGCCGCGCGGCAGCTCATTTTTATCGGCGAGCAAAACAACGTGCGCGCACAACTCGAACCCGCTGAGCAAAAGGTGTACGCGCAGCTATTCGAGAAATACAACGGCAAGACAATCGCCGACGACACGCACGAATTCCTCGAAAACTACGAGCGGATTGTGCGCTTGATCGGGAAATCATTTCCGAACACAGGCATAGAGATTTTGCTGCACAACTTGGCTGATCCGGCACATTCGTTGATCGTTCTGGAAAACAACGTAACCGGCCGGCATTTACGCGACGGTACTACCAACTTGTTGATCGACCTGAAACGCCGTCAGCTTCTCAACGAAGAGAAATTGAATTACGAGCTCAACATCGGCGCGCGCAAGTTCAAGTGCACCACGATTCCGATCGTTCGTAAGGAATTCGGCGTGGTCGGCGCGATCTGCATCAACATTGACGCTAATTACATCAGCGAGGAAGTACTGAAAGATCGACAACGGATCGAAGCATGGTTCCAAAATTTTCTTCGCACCGACATGCAGCTCGACGAGAACATTCTGAGCAAGGACGAATACGCCAAGGCGCTAAAAGGCAAACGCCATTTCAAAGACGAAGCGTTCTAAATCTGCAGCCGCCGCTCCGTGGACGGCGCCATGGGTGAGGGTTATCGGCAGTCCCGCCGCGCTTCGCACAGCGAAGCGGCTACAGCTATTTTGGCGAGGCGTGCAACGCTGCCTGGTATTCCGGCTTTTTGTGGTACTCGACCAGACGGAACCCCCAACTGATCAGCGTGGAAAGATCCTTGGTTTGCGCTTTTCTCTCGTTGAGGAACTTCTCGATCCTGGCTTTCAATTCCGGCTGTTGATCGGTGGCGTCCAGAATTTCGAAAATTTCCATCGACAATAGCCAATCATCCGGGTGCTCGGCTTGCTGTGTTTCCCAGATTTCGCCGAGCCGTTCGTAGCCGGTTTTGCTCTCGCGAATGTTGCGCACCTGTGCGTAGAGATTCTCCAAGCGCTTTCGTTTCGCGTCCGAGGGAACTTTGATGGTGCGTTCCTTTGGAACCAGCGCAACCTGGTTGTACGCGTCCTTATCTGCCGCGCCGTTAAACACCGAGCTGATTCGCTCGCCGACTGCCATGTCGTACGTCCCCCAGTCGGGATCGAACAAGACGCGGTCGCCGTATTTCGCACTGCAATTTGAGAATGTAATCAACAGTAATTTCCCGTCGCGGCGCAAGATCTTCTCGACCCTGCCCGAAACGACGATGCCGCTGACGAATTCCAGTTTGGCTTTCTTGCCCTCAACAATTCCAAGCGCGTGGAGCTGATCGTTGGTGAGCAGTTCCGGCGACGTCGATGCTTGTTTCCATTTGCCAGCCGGTGAGCCGAAACCATCCTTGTGATAATCGATCCCGTGGCCTTCGATCTCTTTGTTCCGGAAAGCCAGCGCAGTCTTGCCGGTCGTTCGAAGATAGATCGGCGAACCATTTTCGTCCGTAATGACTTCCTCAAAGATACCACTGACTTGCAGGCCGGATGAATACTCGCAAGTCGCGGTGTTTTTACATTCGATGGCCTTGTTGATGCCTTCGAGTCCGCCAACTTGATAGGCCATTTTGTTCGCAAATTCTTCAAGCACGTCTTTGAGGTGCTGAAAATCGCGGCAAACGAAAAGCTGCGGTTGTTTGGTGGTGATATCGAACGCGCAGTTCTGCGCATCGATAGAGTAGGGGATTTTCTTAACCGCCGGCTCCAGGCACGAGACCGATTCGCCAATCGATGAAAGCAATCCGGCGCCGTAAATTTTCGGATTCTCCAGGGTGCCGATGAGTCCGTATTCGACCGTCCACCAATGCAGGCGCGAAAGTAGCGCCATTTCCGAAGGTTCGCCCAAAGTTTTCTGTCGATGTTCGACTAGCTTAGTGGCTTCTTCGACCTCTTTCGGGTTCGCGTTCGGCCGCTCTTTCAAGATCGACAAGTGGCGGATCGCCTGGTACAGCTCGAAGTCTTTTTTAGATGACATCGCCTTTGCGCCAACTTCTCCGAAGCGCTGTAAATATTTTGAGTATTCGCGATCGACAATGATCGGCGCGTGACCGGCGGCCTCGTGCACGATATCCGGCGCAGGCGTGTATTCGATGTGATGGATCTGGCGCATGTCGCACGCGATCACCAGCACTTTGTAAGCTTGAAATTCCATGAACGCCGCCGGCGGAATAAAACCGTCCACGGCAACCGCGCCCCAGTCGATCTTTGCAAGAATGTCATTCATCTCTTCGATACGCGGGATGCGCTCGAATGAGATCCCGGTGTTGAGCAGCCCCTTGAAATAAACTTTATGTGCGTACTCCCTTAGAAAAAAAATGTTCTGGCGCATGATGAACCGCCAGACCGCATGATCGACCGATGTGTAGTCGTCGTAACGCTGATCGACAGCGAATTGGAGCAAATGTTTCGGGGTCGCGGCGACCGCCGCATTCGAATAGCTGATACCGCCTTGAGATTTCATCGGGCACCTCCTTCCGGAAATATAATTTATGACTCGTTTGCGGAACGAGCAAGAATGATTCGGGGCGTGTCATCCCGAGCGCAGCGAGGGACCTCACATAAGCTCATCGAGTTACAACAAGGTACGCTCGCGTGCCGCTGGAAAATGGGGAGGTCCTTCGCCGTCTTCGCGGCTCAGGATGACAAAAGAGAGAGCGCAGATCACGATCCGGACTGACGTGCGCGAATTACGCGCCTCGTGATCCAGATTAGTGCAACCAACGCAACCACCCACGGCGCGAGAAACGCGATTGCTACGCCGATCATGCGCAAGCTCCACATGATGGCGCCAGCGCTTTGTGCCAGTGTGTGTCGCAGCGTGGCGAGCAAGCCGCTCTCGTGCGAAACGATGTTGCCTTGGCTGTAAACCTGGATCGAGATGTCAGCCGGCGCGTTTGCTTCATCGATCTGTGCGCCCGCGCGGTCCTGACGCTGCACGCTTACGTTTTCGACTTTGCCTAACGAATCGAGTGATTGCATGAGGACGTTGTAATTCTTCATCGGCACGCGCAATGTCACATTTGCGAATTCGCGCCCATCTGGATCGCGGCTGAAGGATGAACTACGGACGCGCCCATTCTGCTTCTCGGCCAGAGTGCGAAGTTCCTTTGCCCGTTCGTCCACTGACGAGGTGCGAATGCGGAGGCTGCTCTGCTGAAACGCTTGCTCCTGTTCCTCGCGGGAGATGGTGATGTTGAGTTCCACCTTGTCGCGTTTGGTTTTTGCATTTTCCGACATGCCACTGCCGCTTTGCGCGATGCGTTCGGTCTGCGATTGGAAATTTTCCACGCGTCCGAAAGATTTTACGCGTCCGATTACACCCTCACTTTCTTCCGGCGCGATCAACATGCTCATTGTCGCGGAGACGCGTCCAGAGTAGTCGCGGTTCAGTTGCGCGTTCGTAATCTGCACTTTCTGCGACGCGAGCGCTTTCACGTCGTTGTAAATCTTCTCGACATCGGGCGCATAAAGCGCGAGTTGCGCGCGTTCCTTGAGCAGGAACGCAGCCGGTTCTTCCATGTCTTTCTCGGCGAGCGAAATCGTCACCGTGGCGAATTGCACCTGGGAATCCCAATATTTTAATTCCCCCTGCATTTTCTCGATCTCTTCGCGCACGCGAGCGAGTTCCTTCTCCACTTGGAGCAAGTCGGCGACCTTCCCGGTCTTCGTTTTCAGCATGTCGATCAAGCGCTGCTCCATCACATGCGCGTTTTTCAGCCGGGCATCCGTGTCGAAGTATGCCTTGGTCACGTCTTCTGTGCCCAGTGTCTGGTTCTTCAACTCGCCAAGGCCGCGAATCTTTTGCAGAAAACGATCCAGATTTTCCGGCAAGACCTTCACGACGACGCTCCCGCGCAGTTTTCCATTTGCTTGTTTCTGAGAATCGGTCGTTGCGACATAGCCACGTTCTTCCTTCGCAAAGGCTGTGATTTTCTGGACAGCATCGTCAAAGCTGACGATCTCCAGGTGGACGGTGGCGTTGCGAATCAGTTTGCGGTTGGCCAACTCCGGCGCAGGCGTTTCCGCTGGCTTGGGTGCCGCGTTTTCGGCCGCGCTCAGGTTCGATTCAGTAGCAGTCGGTGCCTGCGCTCGAGCGAACGCTTCTGCTTTGTCCTTAGCTTCAACTGACGATGATGGCGGCGGTGCTTGGAGCGGCACGGCTTGTGGTCGTCCGGCAGCGAGTTCGTCTGATTTATCTAGAGCCCCGGCTCGAGCCGGTTCCGATGCCGCGAAGCGAGACGGTTGCTGGAACAGATCTTTCTTCGCGTAGTCTTCACGACCGCGGGGCATAGTTGCACTTTCCCCCGTGATCATGCGACCTACTTGAACCAACGCCAGAAGGACGGCAGCGACGGCCGTAATTTGTACCGCCCGCAAACGAATCAGGTCGTTGAGCAGCTTTACGAATCCGCTTCTTTGCGGGAAACGCCTGCGAAAACCCGACAGCATGCGCTGTTCGAAAGCCGGATCGGCTTTTTCCTGAACGAGAGTGTCTTCCAGAATTTTGTTCATGAGTTTGGTTTCTTGATGAGTTTTCCGGCAGGCAGCGCAATCGACGAGGTGCGCGTGAAGCGCGCTGCGTTCCTCATCGGAGAGTTCACCGTGAAGATCGCCGGCGAGCCAGTTGTCGATTTCGTCGTGAATGGTTGCCATATGTTTAATCCATTGGAGCGAGGGCGGGGCGAAGTTGTTTACGCATCGAAGCGAGGGCGCGGCCGAGAATTCCGCGCAGCGCGCCATTGGTGAGGCCCAACGTGTTTTCGATTGTGCGATAATCCATCTCTTCGAAGTAACGCAGAGTCAGCGCAGCTCGATGAAGCTCCGGTAAAGCCGCGAGCGCGGAATGTAGTTGTCGATCTAAGGTGGTCGTGTCCGTCGGCTCCCGTTCGACCGATTCGATTATGTCTTCTGAAAGTGGAAAAGTGCGGCGTTTGCGAAAAACATCGTGCGCCCTGTGTCGTGCGATCGTGGCAAGCCAGGCGGGATACTTTTCTGGCTCGCGCACGCGCCAGCGCGTTTTCCAGGCTTTGACCAGCGAGTCCTGCACTACGTCTTCTGCTTCCTCGCGGTTTTGCAGAATGCCGTAAGCGATGGCGAAAAGGGCCCGGCTGTGCGTGCGTATGATCATTTCAAATGCCTCCCGATCGCCGTGAATGGCCGCCCGGTATTGTTCGCGTTCGCTGGCATCCATTTTGTTGCGATCTAATGCCTAGACGTTTGAAGGCGCGATTCCGCGCGAATTTTTTTCAAGAAATCTCGGGAAGGTGGATCGGCTTCTCTGAAGACGATGGTAGACGAATCGCCGAAGGCGCAAATATCAGGCGACAGAGTCGCGGTATCTGGACAACGCGTTGAGGACAACGCGTTCCACCTAAAAAATAATCACTGTATTGCCCACGCTCACGAGGTCCTTAACCCGTGCCGCGTCCCAGTTTGCCAGGCGAATGCAGCCGTGACTTGCGGCGCGGCCAATTGTCTCAGGATTATTCGTGCCGTGGATGCCGATTCCCGGCTTATTCAGGCCCATCCAAAGAATGCCAACGAGATTGTTCGGACCCGGCGGCAGGTTGTAGTAGTTCTCGGTGCGCACACCGTAGTTGAGCATGCCTTCATCGTAGCGGAACCACGGCCAGACAGTCGCGCCGAGAATTTTCCATGTGCCCACCGGCGCGGGCAGCGTTTTCGATCCCGGCGTAATCGGAAACACGCAGACGAGCTGGCCCTGGTCGAAGACCTCGAGTAAATGCTCATGCGTATCAACGAATATTTTGCGAGAGGCGAACGCAGGATTTTCAGGAATCTTTCCTTCCGTGAATTTTTCAACTTCAAAGGGCAAGACATTCGGCACCTTGAGAGTTTCGCCTGGCTGAAGATGTTCCCAATTTTTCCCGGGATTCAGTTTCTGAATGTACGACTCCGCGGAATGAAAACGCTCGGCCACGAATTCCAATAGCGACGTGTAAGGCAGCCATTTCAATCTCGCTTGTTCGGCGTGGCTGCTTGGAACATCTCCGATGGATTTAAGATCCTCTTCTCGGATTGTGTAAGTCGTGTAAGTCACCGGGACTTGATCAAGCATCCACTGATCGACTGCGCCGGTCTTCGGCATGGCGCGCGCGTGCTTGTATGAAATGAGCGCCTTTCGAAAAAATTCGCCCATTCTGCCGTCGATTTTGCCCGGACCAAAATCACTGTTGTCCAAAAAAATCTGCAACCGCGTGGCGGTCTCCTCGTCGTAGTTTGGCAACGCGACCGGATAGACTCTTGGCGGCGGAGTCGATTTTTCCTGCGCAGATGCGGCGACTGAGAACACGCCGATTGCAACATTGAGACAGACGAATTTCATCGGCGGAAGTTATGCGCTGCGAACCCGCCAGCGCAACCGCGTTGCCGCGATGGGCCAACGTGATGAGCCCGCGAATCACGCGAATAGACGCGATGATTCAAACAGGAACAGGGCTTCCCAGCCGACGTTAACGGACGTTTTCGTCATCTTTATTTGCGTCAATTGGCGTGATTCGCGGACGTGCACGGTCGCACCGCTACAGCAGATTCGGCCGGCAGAACCCATTGCTCAGGAGTGGCGATCA
>QHNK01000109.1 GCA_003218415.1 Verrucomicrobiota bacterium
TCTCATTCATGCTTCCCGTGGACACAGATTCCACGCGCATTAAGCGGTAACGCGTGTCGAGCAGGACAACGCGGAGCGATTCGGTTCGTAGCATTCGCATTTCGCCGCCCAGCAATTCGTGGATCAATTCCGGCGAATCGAGTTTTTGCTGAGACAACGGCTCTTGGGCGAAACGCTTTCCCAGATTAAACGCCGCCACGAGCTCCAACGCTTTCGCCGAACCAATTCCCTTGATTTCGCTGAGTTCCTTGACGGAACAACGGCTCAACTCCGCGAACGATTTGTATCTGTCGAGCAGCTCGCGCGCTACCTCCACTACGTTCATTCCAGGCCGGCCGGTGCGCAGCAGGATTGCGATCAATTCCGCATTGGTCAGCGCGTCGGGGCCTCGAGCCAGTAGTTTTTCGCGCGGCCGTTCCTCCTCCGGCATCTCGCGGATTTTAAGCTGCGACATAAATGTGGGAACGGCCTCAGGGCGGTGATGGTGGGTTGCTAAAAGTCGGGACACAAAGGTCCCTCCCACAATTCATCAGATGCGAAGTTGATCGAACATGTCGCACAACGTGTCGCCGAGGGAGAACAACGCATCGGCGTAGGGATTTGACGCGATCCCGTCCAGCGTGCCTTGTGCCTCGCGAATTAAATCGCTGCCGGCCGCGATTGACTCATTTAGTGCTCCGTCAGTCGCGCCATTCTTCAGGAGCTCGATCATTTCTTCGACTTGCTCTTCGAGCACAAGCCGGCAACAGCGTTCCCGTTCGAACTCCGACGCGGAGCGCAGAAAAATCAAAACCGGCAAAGTAAATTTGCCTTTGCGGAGGTCGGTCCCCAGTGTTTTGCCGGTCGCGCTCTCGGTGCCGGCTAGATCAAGGCAATCATCGTAAATCTGGTACGCCGTCCCGATTTGCATTCCGAAATTCCTGGACGCTTCGATCACGTTGGGATCAGCCTCGCTGATGATCGCAGCCAACTCCGCTGCGGCTGAGAAAAGCGATCCCGTTTTCATTTCAACGATGCGCAAATAATCCTGGACGGTCAGAGTGAGATCGAACCGGCGTTGGGTCTGGATCATTTCGCCAGAGCAAACCGTCGCCGCTGTATGCGCAATCGCGCGACCGATATCTGCGTTTTCGAAATTTGTGGACAACGTCAGCGCATGAGCGAAGAGGCAATCGCCCAGTAAAACGCTAAGCGAATTTCCCCAGCGCGCGTTCGCGGTTGGCTGTGCGCGACGCCGTTCCGCTTCGTCCATGACGTCGTCATGCAGAAGCGTGGCGATGTGTATGAGCTCTACGATCACGGCAAGATCGACATGGTTGGAGTTGATCTGACCGGTGGCGCCGCCGGCCAGAAGAGCCAGAAGTGGGCGAAGGCGTTTTCCGCGACTGCCTAATGCATAGACAACGTAGCCTTCCAACGCCGGATCAAAAGCCGCTGCTTGTTGTGCGATGCGCGCCTCGACTTCTTCCAGATGCGGCTGAATCAGTCGCGCGACTTGAGCGAGCGAGCTGGCCGCAGGCACGGCCGCCGTAATATCGGCCCGCTTCGGCCGTGAACGCGCGGAGAGTTCCACGCCGTCGAGAATAGCGGCGCGGGTTGGAGCTTGTCAAAGCTTCGCGCCGCAAATTTTCTGGAGAGCGGTCGCGCCCCGTGTGCAGGCTTTGGCATCCCGGCGACGCAATCAGCGCTTACGCAACCAGGCAGCGGTCCCGTATTTGCAGTAAGCTAATTCTCGCGCCCGATTCAAAACTTCTTCATTGATCTTGCGCTCGCTGCAATTGTTTGACAACGCTTTTGCAAATCGGTCGGCCAAACCGTTGCCAAGATCGACGCCTTGAATGCTGCCTTGTTGCAGCAATCCGGATCGCGTCCGGCGTTGGGCCGCGCCAGCGACCTTGCGACCATCAATCAGTACGTCAGCGCACACCGGATGCGCGAAACAGTTGTAGGCGCTGGCGTCGACAGCGGCTCGCACCGCAATCGCAATGCCGCCGGGGTGAACGCCCCCGGCTACAACCGCGCGTTCACCGATTCCATTCAAAGCTCTGCACAGAGCGCGATGAATCCCTTCGTAGATCGACATCGACGATTCGCCAAAGGCTGCGTCGTTCACGGGAATTACAATCGAATAGGTCAGGTCATCTCCGTGAAAAACTATCCCGCCGCCGGTCCAGCGGCGAACTAAATCGCTTTCGCGCGTGTAACTCTTCACATCGGCGAACCTCCCAAAATATCCGAACGACAGAGCAGGGGAGTGCCATCGATAAAAGCGAATCGATGGAACTGTGGCATGCTCTAGCAGCGCTTCGTCGATGGCCATGTTCAGCGCTGCCGAATGTGCGGAATTATCGTGATAGACATGTAGCGAAGAGAACAGGCACAGCGTTGTATCCCCACGTCTGTCATTCCCAGCGAATTCGGAAATATCGCGAGATGTCTCGACTTCGCTCGACATGACAATCAGGTCGGAAGCTCGTCTAGAATCTTTCCGAGGGCTTCCTGCGGATTTCGGTGCGCAGTGATCGGACGGCCAATGCCGATGTAATCTGCACCTGCTTCAAGCGCCTCGCGCGGCGTCATGAATCGTTTCTGATCGCCCGGCTCCGCCCAAGTCGGACGAATCCCTTGAACCACGATTTTGATTCTGCTCGCAAATTCCGCGCGCAACTTTTTAATTTCATGCGGACTGGCCACAACTCCATCGATTCCTGCTTCGACACCCAATCTGGCGAGGCGCAAGACTTGGTCGTCCACTTTGCCGGGGACTCCGATTTCACGCAGCGTTTGTTCCGTCGCGCTTGTTAAAACAGTCACACCCAGGAGCAACATGTTGTTTGGCCGAGCCGCGGTTGCAGCCTGTACCATTTCGCTGCCCCCGCTCAAATGAATGGTGAGCATGTGCACACCGAGATGACCCGCGGATTCAACTGCTCTGGCGACAGTGTTTGGAATATCGTAGAGCTTCAAATCGAGCCACACTTTCGCGCCGGCGGACAAAACGGCGCGCACGATTTCAGGGCCTTCGGCGGTGTAAAGTTGCAGACCAATCTTGAAAAACGAAATCTGGTCGCGCAACTGCCTCACGAGGTCGAGCGCTTTTTCTTTTGTCGCGACGTCCAGCGCGACGATGATTTTGTCAGCAGCGTTTGTCATTCCGAGTGAAGTCGAGGGATCCCGCGGCGTTACCTTTGACTGGCAACACGGGATGTCTCGACTACGCTCGACATGACGATATGCAAGTCCTCGCACCTGCGAAAATCAATCTTTCGCTGAAAATTTTAGGGCTGCGTGACGACGGCTTTCATGAAATCGAAACGATGATCGCGCCGATCACGCTTTGCGACGAGATCGAAATCGGCAAGAGCGACAACAGTAAGGAGATTGAATTCCACTGCGACGATCCATCAGTGCCGCCAGGTGGCGACAATTTGATCGTTCGAGCGACGAAAAGTTTTTTTGCCGCCACAAAGTTGAAGCCTGCGGTCTCCATTGAGCTCAAAAAGAAGATTCCACACGGAGCGGGCCTGGGTGGGGGAAGCAGCGACGCGGCTTCGACTCTACTCGCGCTTAACCAACTGTTCGACACAAAATTGTCGCGTGAAGCCCTGGCCGAAATAGCAGAAGTGATTGGATCGGACATTCCATTTTTCATCTTTCAATCGGCCGCGCTCTGCAAGGGACGCGGCGAGCTGGTGAGCCCAATCAAATTGCGCAAACGGTTGTCCCTATTGCTGCTGAAACCGGCGTTTGCCGTCTCAACTGCATGGGCATATGCGCGCTGGCGTGGCGCGGCAGAAATTCCAAGCGTCGCTTACGGAGCTCAGGAATTCGCCGGTCTGACTTTTGTCAACGATCTGGAGCGCCCCGTGTTCGAAAAATTTATTTTTCTTGCGCAATTGAAGATGTGGCTGCTTAAGCAACCCGAAGTCGGCGCGGCGCTGATGTCCGGTTCTGGCTCGACCATCTTCGTGGCCTTGCGCGCCAACGCAGACGCCGACCTTGTGGCGAAGCGTGCAAGAACCGAGCTCGATCCCGAGCTTTGGACGTGCGCGTGCAGGACACTCTGATCCTTAGGTAGGGGCGGTTCACCGAACCGCGCGGGGCGATTGAGGTCAATCGCCCCTACCTTATTCGCCCATGGATCGGCGGAATCTTGCCCGCGCGTATTCACGATTCAGCTTCGCAATGAAACTGGCGCTGATCTCGGCGGGGCAGACCGCTTCGCATTCGTAAGTGTTGGTACAATTGCCAAAGCCTTCCGCGTCCATGACCTGCACCATTTTCAGAACGCGACTCTCTCGTTCCGGATGTCCCTGTGGCAAGAGCGCAAGGTGCGAGACTTTTGCAGAAGTGAAGAGCATGGCTGACCCGTTGGGACACGCCGCGGCGCACGCGCCGCAGCCGATGCAGGCTGCCGCTTCCATCGCCAAGTCGGCGTGGTGCTTCGGAACGGTAACTGAATTCGCCTCGGGCGCCGAACCCGCGCGCGCGGAAATGAAACCACCGGCTTGCACGATGCGATCCAGCGCGCTCCGATCGATCACCAAATCCTTTACGATCGGGAACGATCCTACGCGGAATGGTTCGACTGTAATCGTCGCGCCGTCACGAAACTTCCGCATGTAGAGCTCGCACACCGCGCCGGGGTGATCGGGTCCGTGGGCTTCGCCATTGACCGTGAGCGAGCAGGTGCCGCAAATTCCTTCGCGACAATCGGAGTCGAACGCGATCGGTTCCTTGCCGGCCCGGAGCAAATTTTCGTTCAGAATGTCGAGCATTTCGAGAAATGAAGTGTTGGGCGAAATGTCGCGCACTTCATAATCGACCAGTTTGCCGGGCGATTTCCTGTTGGGTTGCCGCCAGATGCGCAACTGAAAGTTCATAGTAACACGAATTGTAGGGCAACCGCATCGGTTACCCGGCGTTGAGTCGGCTGGCGGAGCGCCCGTCCTACAATTGCTCGGTTCATTTGTAGCTTCTTTGCGTTAAATGCACGGTCTCGAAATGTAGCGGTTCGCGTTGCAGTTTTGGGAGTTGCCCATCACCTTGAAATTCCCACGCGAACACTGCCGCATGACGTTCGTCGTCGCGGAGCGCTTCGCCATCGGGTGTTTGATGTTCCTCGCGAAAATGCGCGCCGGCTGATTCGTCGCGCTCAAGCGCGTCCATGCACATCAGCTCGGCGAATTCGAGGAAATCGGCGACACGCCCGGCGCGCTCCAACGATTGATTAAAATCTTCCTCGTTTCCGGGGACGCGCACATCGCGCCAGAATTGTTCTCGCAGCTCGGGAATTTTTTGGAGCGCTTCGCGCAGGCCCTTTTCGTGGCGCGACATTCCACATTTCTCCCAGAGAAGAAGGCCGAGCTCTCGGTGGAACGAATCGAGCGAGCGCGTGCCATTTACTCTGAGGAGCTTTTCGACCCTGGCTTGGACATTTTCCTCTGCTTCTTGAAACTCCGGAGCACCCGGCGAGGGCCGTTTTCCCGTCTGGCCGGCGAGATAATTCGGCAGCGTGTTAGGCAAAACAAAATACCCGTCAGCCAGACCTTGCATAAGCGCGCTGGCTCCAAGCCGGTTGGCGCCGTGATCGGAAAAATTTGCTTCCCCGATCACAAACAAACCGGGCACATTGTTCATCAGGTCGTAATCGACCCAGAGACCACCCATCGTATAATGCACCGCCGGATAAATTCGCATGGGCACTTTGTAGGCGTCTTCACCGGTGATCTTTTCATAGACTTCAAACAAATTTCCGTAGCGTTCCCGAATCCTATCTTCGCCCAGGCGCTTAATTGCATCCGCAAAATCGAGATAGACGCCGCGTCCGCCTGGGCCAACGCCACGACCTTCATCGCAAACTTCCTTCGCTGCACGCGATGAAATATCGCGCGGCGCAAGGTTGCCGTAGCTGGGATATTTTCGCTCGAGATAATAATCGCGGTCTGTCTCAGGAATTTCGCCTGGCGCTTTTTCGCGATCTTCCTTCCGTTTCGGTACCCAGACGCGTCCGTCGTTCCGCAACGACTCGGACATCAGCGTGAGCTTGGACTGATGTTCACCACTGACCGGGATGCACGTAGGATGAATTTGCGTGAAGGATGGATTGGCAAAAAGCGCGCCCCTTTTGTACGCACGATAAGTGGCTGTGACATTGCAGCCGCGCGCATTGGTCGATAAATAAAACACGTTGCCGTATCCGCCGGTGGCGAGTACAACGGTGTCGGCCGCGTGCCTATCGATTTTTCCTGAGCGCAGGTTTCGGGTAACGATTCCTTTTGCCTGTCCATCGACGATCACCAAGTCGAGCATCTCTGTCTGCGGGAACATCTGCACTGTGCCTGCGGCGATTTGACGGCAGAGCGCCTGGTAACAACCCAACAGAAGCTGCTGGCCTGTTTGACCGCGCGCGTAAAAGGTCCGTGAGACCTGCGCGCCACCGAAGGAACGATTCGCCAGATAGCCGCTGTATTCACGCGCAAACGGGACGCCTTGCGCCACGCATTGATCGATAATGTTGTTGGCGATTTCAGCGAGCCGATAAACGTTCGCTTCGCGGGAACGAAAATCGCCGCCCTTGATCGTGTCGTAGAACAACCGGTAAATGCTGTCGCCATCGTTCTGATAATTTTTTGCCGCGTTGATCCCGCCCTGGGCTGCAATTGAGTGCGCGCGGCGCGCCGAATCTTGGAAACAAAAGCATCTCACCCGATAGCCGAGCTCACCCAGAGTGGCCGCCGCCGATCCACCGGCCAGACCGCTGCCCACCACGATGATCTCAAACTTTCGCCGGTTGTTTGGACTAACTAATCGCGAATGATCAAGGTGACTTCGCCACTTTTGGGCGAGAGGACCGGGTGGAATTTTGGCATCAAACGTCCCGATCATAACTGTTGCGCTGGCTTGATGAGTCCAAGCAGGATAGCGACCGGAATCGAGGTGTAGCCAGCAAAGAGAAGCCACGTGAAAATTCGACCACCCAACGCCAAACGCGGCGTCAGTTTCTTATCATTCAGGCCGAGCGATTGAAAAAAACTGGATGATCCGTGGCTTAAATGAAGCGCGAGCAGAAACAAGCCGAGCACGTAGAACCCCGAAACGAGATAGTTTTGGAAGCCGTAAACCATCATCGAATAAACATCATAATGGCCGAGCGGATCGGCTCTAAGCAGAGTGAAGCGGTTGTCCGTTACGCGAACAGTAAAATGGGCGAGGTGATAAATGATGAACACGAGCACGATTAACCCGCTCATGACCATATGCCGCGATGCGAACGTGGCTTTTACGTATTGCTTGTCCATGTAGGCCTCTGGCCGAGCACGCCGATTCTCAATTGCCAATTGGATCGTCACCCAGATATGAATAATAACCGCAGCAAGCAGGAACAGACGAACTGCCCAAAGCAGCGGACCGAGATCGCGCAGATGCTGCGAGTAACCGTTGATCCAATCCGGTCCGATAAAAATCTGCAAATTCCCGAGCAGATGTCCGATCACAAAAAGAATCAAAATGATGCCGGTGATCGCGACGATCATTTTTTTTCCAACCGACGAGTGATAAAAAGCCGCTAAAATATTCACGCTAGATTTGCGCGGTGTGACCGCCTTCGCCGTTGCTGCAGCGAGCAAGCGAACCGCGCGTCTCAGATTATGGACGGTGCAGGGAGCGTCAAGCTGTGGGCACGATCACCGGATGGCAGCCTGTGCTTCCCAGAATCCAGCGAACTCTCCTAGGGGCCTGAGCAGGGCAAAGTAATCTTTCACTTGGCTGTGATTAAGCATATAATTGCCGGCTCAATGGCAAACAGTGACCAGTCTCATGCGATCTCTCAGGAAATCCTTGAGTTTCAAGAGAGGCGTTCGACGGCGCTGAGCGAGCCCGATGCCGCGGCCGCCCCGGTCAGGCCTGGTTTGTGGTTGCATTTTTTTAGCCACGAATGGTCGTCTGCCGTGCTGTATCTTTTTCTGGATGTGGTGTGCTGGGTCGTAATCTACCGAGTGGCAGGCTGGTTCAGGTACGATGCATTTTATGCCACGCCATTTCAGTTCTTCATCATTAATCTGATTCAGCTCGGCGTCATTGTGACGGCGCTTTACTTTATCGGCGGCTACGATCGCACTGTGGAAAAACTCACTCTCGGTTATGCGGCTGAACACATTCTTGCCATCACCGCAGCGGCCGTGGTCAGTGCGATGCTGATCTATTCTGCGGCGACATTCGATCAGACCATGAAGCCGAGCCGTGGCGTGCTCCTTTTGAGCTTTGCAATTTTTTTGCCAGTGTCATTGGCTTACCGGCGGTGGATTCGGCAATATGTGGTTGCCAGCAGCGCCAGCCGGTCGTTTCTGGTCATTGGCGGGGGCGCAGCGGCGGCGCACTTCTACGAGGCTTACAAGAACTCGCCAAATGGACAACAACAGCTCGAGTTTGTGGATGTGAACGAGGAGCGTGTGGGCCAGCCAATCGCCGGGGAAGGATCGCCGATCGTGCAAGGCAACCTCGCGGGCAAGTTAAATAATCTCGGCAAACGTTACAGTGCCATTATTCTCGCTGAAAGGGCGAACTCGCTCAGCACGGAACTGCTCGAGCGACTGGTGCACGCGCAATTTCAGGAGACCCGCGTGTACACTTTGGAATCGTTTTACGAAACTCAGTGGCGTTACTTGCCACTGGGTATTGTCGATCCATTTTGGCCGTTACAGACTGGTTTTCAACTGGCTCGCACATCTCCCTATCATTACCTCAAGCGGCTCTTCGATATTGTTGCTTCGGCGACAGCACTAATCATTTGTGCTCCGCTGTTCGTAGTTATCCCTCTGCTTATCTGGAGCGAAGACGGCAGTCCTGTTTTTTTTCGGCAGGAACGAGTCGGGCGCGACGGAAGACGTTTTATTCTTTTTAAGTTCCGCACGATGCGTCAGCGATCTGATCAGGCGAGCGAAGACATCTACACGCGAGAAGGCGATCGTCGTGTAACGTCCGTGGGGCGTTGGCTGCGGAAACTTCGGCTTGATGAGCTGCCGCAACTTTGGAATGCCCTCAAAGGCGACATCAGCCTGATTGGTCCGCGTCCGGAGTGGAGCAAGTGCGCCGAACGTTATGAGCAAACCATCCCGTTTTATCATTTTCGGCACCTGGTCAAACCGGGGATCACCGGGTGGGCGCAGGTAAATTATCCCTACGGCGAGAGCGACGAGGACGCGGTCGAGAAACTGAAATACGACCTGTATTATATCCGGCATTACTCACTGAAGCTGGATGCGATGATCGTATTGAAAACGTTGTACACCATGCTGTTTGGCAAAGGACGGTGACCTCCGATATCCTTCGCGCCGCGTCTCGCTGGATTTTTTTTGCTGCCCTTGTCTACGCCCCGTGGGCGTACGGTGCCACCACACCGACAAGCATCCGAACAACCAACTGGGTATTGCTGACTGCGCTCGGTCTTTGGTCCGCCGAGTTGCTCATTAGTTGGCGGAGGCCGCAGTTTCCGCGGCTTCTACTTCTTTTGACAGGGGCTTTGATCTGTGTCGGCGGCTGGATGGTCCTTAACGCGCAGTCCATCTACGACTCCGATTTTTTTCTTTTTGTGCCGCTACACAACTTGGCGCCGCCTTTGGCTGGCTCCGTTGACTACGCGATCAGCGCTGCGTGGATGATTCGCGGCGCGTTGCTGCTGGGGACGATGTTGTTCGTCTCGGATCTCTCTCAGAGCAACCGATGGTTGCTTCGTTTGTGGTATGTGATCGGTCTAGTCGCCGGCTCGATCGCGCTTCTTGGTTTGCTCCAGAAAGCCACTGGCGCGCAGATGATTTTCTGGCAGCCGCCACCACCGCCGGAACTTTGGGTAAGCACTTTTTTTGCAAGCTATTATTACCACGGCAATGCCGGCGCATTCTTGAACCTGGTCTGGCCATTGAGTGCCGGTCTTGTTATCCGGGCCTTCACCAACCGATTTCAACCCGGCATGCGCGCAATGTGGGTAAGTCTCTTTATCCTAACGATTGCCGGCGTGCTGGCGAATACATCTCGCATGGCTCAGTTGGTCGCGGCCATATTACTGGTTGCCATCTGCGTGCAATTTGGACCCACGCTTTTGCGAAGGCTGTCCGGTACCAAGAAAAGCGTGGCCTTGGCGGGCGCTCTTGCGATTCTCTTGGCGCTGATCGCGCTCGCTCAGGCGATTCATTTGGAGCAACCGCTGAGCCGCTGGCAGGCGGAGAGCCAACGGATTCCCGGTGATGCGCGTTGGCGAGCTTCCCGTGTGGCAATGGGCGCGCTGCCCGACGCGGGGCTGTTTGGGTTTGGGCCAGGGACGTTTCGTGTTGTATTTCCAACGTACAACATCGGAGCGGCTAACCAGGCGCCGGGTACTTGGAGATTTTTGCACGACGACTACTTACAGACCCTGCTGGAATGGGGCTGGCTCGGAAGCAGCCTGTGGGCGTTGCTCTTTTTCGGAGGAATCACAGTCGGGATTCGCAGTTATAACAAGCACGCCAGGCGAGACTGGACGCCGCGACGACGCGTACTGGAGTCCTTGGTGATGATTGCACTTTTAGGAGTGGCGTTGCACGCGCTGGTTGATTTTCCGCTTCAGATCGAATCGATCCAGCTATACGTGGCAACTTATTTAGGCCTCTGCTGGGGAAGCACTCTGTGGCAGGAGCGGCGGGTTAGCAGCCAAAGCGCACAATTTGGTCGTGAGAATCAGAGCTCCAAGACCAACTGACGTGATCGCTCGCGATTAACGAGCCGTTACAACCTCCCGATTTCGTAAGTCAACCGCCGGCTGGTGTTACCTATATCTGCGGGAGAGACGCGTGCGGTTGCAAACTTTTAGGAGAATCACGCTCCTAAGCGTTGACCATCGAATCTTCGCCTAGGCCCCGTTATCTTCATTGTGAGGTTTCGACTCCCTACCGTAGCTGCGATGATAGCTGCGAGAATATGCTCCTTCGTCTTTGCCGTAACCGTGCGAAGCGTAATAGTAATAATACCCAACGCCACGGCTCCGCCGCAATCGGTTCAATACGAGACCAGCCGGGCGAATTCCTGACTTTGCCAGCAGGGTAATTGCGCGGCGGACTGCCGGACGCGGTGTCTTTGCCGCTCGAATAACGATGCACACCGTCTGAACGTGTGGAGTCATCAGCAGAGTGTCGCTGACGGCGAGGATCGGTGCACTATCGATGACCACGCGGTCAAAAAGCTTTGCAGCCTCATTAATCAGCTGGCCAAAGAATGGGCCGGCGAGAATCTCCGCCGGATTCGGCGCGCGTCGTCCACCAGCAAGGACGAAGAGCTGACCGCCCGTCGCGGTGAGAATGTTGCCAGTCACTGCAATGTTCTCATCGACGAACTGAAACTCTCCTGCGGGAATCTCGCGCGCTGCCGATGCTATGTCGGCTTCACCCACCAGACAATCCGTCACTCCAGGCGCGGTATTTTCCTCTGAATCATTTTTGATGTTGGCCTCCGGGAAACGGAAAATCTTGTGCATGTTTGGGCGGCGCAAGTCGCCGTCGATGAGAAGGACACGGTAGCCCTGCTGGGCCAGTGCGAGTGAATAATTGGCGCTGGTGAAACTCTTTCCTTCGTTAGGTACCGCGCTGGTAAATATCGAAACCTTGCGCTCGGCTTCTGGGCCCAAAAGAGAGAGCGCAGCACGCAAATTGCGGAACGCTTCGGCGGCGGGGCTTTCAGGCGTTTCCACCACCACGCGGTAATTCGAACTTCCAAAAGCTCTGCTCCGCCGTTTTATCCGGCTGACGGGGCCTTCATCGGTAGTGTCGGGAACAGCTGCAAAAACAGGCAGTCCCAGTGTCGTTTCTGCCTGGTCCACAGTTTTAATCGAGCGATCCAGCGCATCGGCGCCAAAAACAAAGGCTAGTCCAACGGCCAGGCCCGCAAGGAAACCCAGAGCCATCGTTCTTGTAGGGCGGGGACTAACAGGTGAGTTCGGAAGAGGTGAATGCTCAATCACACTCACTGCATTGGTCTTCACGTCTTTTGTTAAACTGGTCTCTTTAATCTGGCGAAGGACGCTTTCGTAGAGTGCACGATCGGTTTCGGCTTGCCGGGCCAACTCCTGATAACCGATCGCTGTGCGGTTGAGATTGACCGCGACGCCCTGCTGGTCTTGCAACGCTTGTTGCAGGCTGACTTCTGTGGCCTTGTTCTGTTCGATGGCATTACGCAGGATTGCAGGCTGGGCCATGACGGCTTGCCGGAGCTTCTCTTTGGCTTGAGCCAGCGAAGCGCGGGCGGCAATCATTTTGGGATGTTTGTCCTTGTATCGTAGTGCGTAAGTCGTGATCCCCGCTTCCACTCTTGTAACCTCGCGTCGAGCTTCTGTTACCAGTCCGGCCGTGGAGATACTCGGGATCGCAAGCAACGCTTCGATGTTGTCGCCAGCCTGGTCAATTTGCTGGAGCTCGCCTTCTAGGCGAATTCGATCGGCCTTGGCGCCCGTCAGCTTGTTGTTTAGCTCTTGCAGTTTGTCCTCGACCAAACCACCCCGAGGCCCGCCAGCGCCAGCGCCAGATCCCTGCTGTGAGCCCGTCGCTGCTGTGCCACCGCCAAGTTGCAACGCATCCGGGTTTTTCGCCTTGTATTCGGCGACGGCCGCCTCACTTTTTTGCAGGTTCCTCTTCAATCGTTCTTCCTCTTCCAGCAAATAACGCAACGCCTCCTCGCTAAGCGAAGCGCGTCGCTCGATCGAGTTGCGGATGTACTCCCGCCCGATGCCCTCGGCCAGGCGCTGTGCCATGGCCGGATCACGGTGCGTCACGTACAAATCGATCAGGCGCGTCCCGCGGCGGATCGCCGGCTTCACCATGCCGGCCATTGCTCGACCCAATGCTTCTTCGAGCGGCGTAAATGTCGTAACGCCACCAGCGTTCTGAGTCTTATTGCCAGCCGGCGACGGATCGGCGCGCTGCGTCTGGCTGGAGGCCTTATCCGTGACGAGACTCTGGCCCAGAAGCGCGCGTCCACCGTCTTCCGCCAGGCCTTCGGAGCGTACGACTCGGGAAAGAAGGGTTTGGTTAGTCAGATTTTGCTCGATGGTTCGCAGCGCCTCCTGGCTGGCGAGAAACATGGAGCGCATGCGCGTGGTGGAATCGTCCGTGGCGAGAACGCTCGGTTCCTGAAACTCCACTTCGAGAACTGTATGTCCCTGGTAAAGCTTCGGCGTCCGCGCGAGGTAACCCAGCGCGAGAAACAGGCCAGCCAGAACACAGATCGCGACGATCCAAATGCGCTCGACGAAAGAATGCCAGAAGCGCCGAAAATCGACTCTCTGTAGTCCCTCGGCGTATTGCCCGGCCAGAGGCGCGACCGGTTTCTCGGAATTTGAGGGACCGGTCGTTCCGGTAACGGATTGCGCAGGATCAATCACGGCAAATTATCGGCTGGAAGCATACACCAACAAGTGCGCTCGAAAAGGCGAAGGCGCAAAAACTTTTCAGTTAAAAAATGCTTTCCCCGACGGTGATGGTATCGCCCGGCTCGACGAGAAAACCTCCGCCGCTTCCCTTGGTGAAGCGCTTTGCATTGACCTTGAAAACCTGGTCGCCATTCCCATTATGTCGTCGCACGGTGATTCGTTCTGGCGCAGCGATGCGCGTATATCCGCCGGCCAAGGCGATCGCTTCCAATAGATCGATACCGCCCGGACTGCTCTCGGGCATTTCGTAGCTACCGGGCCGATTTACCTGGCCCAAAATCGAGAAACGCCGCTTCGCGTAGCTG
>QHNK01000022.1 GCA_003218415.1 Verrucomicrobiota bacterium
ATGTTCGAATAATCAGCGGATTGGGCCGGACGCGCTCCGCGACTTTTCGATAAGTTTCATATTGTTCGTCCTCGGTTGGCAGAGTGGTTCGATTCAAATAGAGGAACTCGGTGCGATAAAGTCCGATGCCCTCGGCGCCATTGGCCTCCACGGCCTCGACGTCTTCCGGGAGTTCGATATTTGCCGATAAAACAATATGATGCCCATCGCGTGTAGTTGAGGTTGTCTCACGCAGTTCTTTCAGTCGCGCCACGACTTTGGCTCTTCGTGATTCGATCTCCGCGTAGCGCGCAAGTGTTTCCGGCGTCGGAGCGACGATCACACAGCCATCACTCCCATCAAGGAGAACGTGTTGGCCCGTCTCCAGTTTTGCAGTGATATCGTGCAAGCCGACTACGGCCGGGATACCGAGAGAACGTGCTAAAATCGCCGCATGCGAGGTGCGGCTGCCGAGATCCGTCGCGATCCCGAGTACGTTCGCCCGGTTCATGCTTGCGGTATCTGAAGGGGTGAGATTATGCGCTACCAGAATGTGCGGCTCGGTCAGTGCAAGAAATGTCTTGGGAGCTTTCCCCTGCAGGTTGCGAATTACCCGCTTCGTTACGTCTTGGATATCAAGTGCCCGCTCTCGCAGATAGGGATCATCGATCTTGTTCAGCGTCTCGGCGTAGCGCGTCGCGACTTCCTGGAAAATCCATTCCACATTGCACAGATCGGTCTCCAGCTTGCGGAGCACTTCATCGATTAACGTGCGGTCCTCGACTACCAGCAGATGAGCATCGAATATCGCGGCATCTTTTGCTCCAATCGATTCTGCAATACGCTGCTGCATTTCCAAAATCTGCATGCGCGTTTGGATAAGGGCCGCTTCGAAGCGACTGATTTCATCCGCCACCTGGGAAGGGGCAATACGGTAACGCACCACCTCGTCCAGCTCGTCGCGCACGACGTGAATCTTGCCGTGGGCGATTCCGGGCGAGACGCCGGCTCCTTCAAACCGAATTTTTTTTAGCGCGTTTGGTCCCTCGCAACGGATACACAGCTTTGATCCCTGCCCGGCAGCCAGCATCATTAGGCCCATTATGCTTTTGCCGTTTACTTCCTCGCCTTCCTTCGAAACCCAAATTTCCGAGCGGTAACGGCTCGCGATGCGCACAAACATCGCGGCCGGCCTGGCATGCAGCCCGAGCCGATTCACGATCGGAATTTCTTTCTCAATCTTCTCGACGGCTGCCGCGCGGTTTGCTCTCCGATATAATAACGCCATTATGTCGCTCCTTTTTGCTCCATCAGCCCAAGGAGCTTCGTGTTGAAATCGAAGGCTGCGTTTTGTCCCAGGCCTTTCAATTTCTCGTCCATCGCCGCGACCTCGATCAACCGCGCCATATCGCGGCCGGGCCTGACTGGAATCGTCACATGTGGTACTCGAAGCCCGAGGATCTCGTAAAATTCCCGGTCGAGCCCGATCCGATCGACCTCCTCTACCTCGTGCCAGTCTTTGAGAGTGACAACAAGGTCGAGGCGTTTTTCGACTCGAATACTCCCGATGCCGAAAACCTTCGCCACGTCGATAATCCCGATTCCGCGCACCTCCATGTGATTGCGGGTGAGTTCCGGGGCCGTCGCCATGAGCTCGCGTCCCTCCAGCATCGTAATCCGAGTCACGTCGTCAGCCACCAAGCTGTAGCCACGCTCGATCAGCCCAAGCACGCACTCGCTTTTTCCGATGCCGCTCGCTCCGCGAATCAAAACGCCTATGCCAAGGACGTCCACCATGCTGCCGAATTCGGTCACCGTCGGCGAAAAATCCATCTCCAAAGCAATCGTGGCGGCGTTGATGAACTTCATTGTAATCATTGGGGTGCGGAACACCGCGATTTTTGCTTCTCCCGTGACCGCCAGCAACTCCGGAGCAAGATGAAACCCGCGCGACATCACCAAACAAGGGATCTTGCGCTCGCATAACGCGCGGAATCTCCTTACCCGCACATTTGTCCGCAAACTCTTTAGATACGAATGCTCAGCCGCTCCCAATACCTGCACCCGTTTCTCGGCGAAATAGGTGTAGAAGCCTGAGAGTGCGAGACCGGGTCGGTTAATGGTTGGCTCGCGAATTTTCCGATGGAACCCCACGCGCGGGCCTTCCAGTTTCATCTGCAGTTTTTCGGCGTGAGAATTGTAAAAGCTTTCGACCGTGACAACCGGGACGCTTTTCTGCTGATTGCTTGTGGATGTGATCGTTTGGGTCCCGCGTGGTTCCGCCATCAGACATAACTTCTAGCGTGAATAACGCGCAATTTCCAATCTGCATCGAAAAGGAAGCGATGCGCTTCTCTCTTGGTGACGGTCCTGCTCGTAATCGAGACTCGATAACAAACACGATCGCCAGCAGAATGAAATGTCAGTGATTCGCGATTAAGCTTCGAGCACGAGCATGAGCATCAGTGCAAGTGAAGAAGGAAATTGGGTCAAAATCGATTTGCACATTCACACTCTCGATGATCCCAAGGACGCGGTGGATTATTCCGCCCATCAATTGCTGGAGCGCGCGGAGTCGCTTGGATTTGGCGTCCTCGCGATCACGCTGCACGATGCAGTGTTTGATCGAAAGGAAGTGTTTGCTGATGCGGCGACAATGGGCATTCTGCTTATTCCCGCCGCCGAGATGCGCTTGTGCGGCGCGGACGTCATCGTGCTGAATGTGAGTTCTGAAGAAATCGCGCAGCTACGAAATTTCGACGACCTGCGACGGCTGCGAGCGCAGCGGGGAAATTCTATCTTTACCATTGCGCCGCATCCGTTTTACGTTCTTGGCGGCTCAATCGGAGCGCGTCTGTTCACAGAAATCGATTGCTTCGACGCGATCGAGCTCTGTCATTTTCACATTGGCCTGTTCAATCCAAATCGCCAAGCGAAAAGAGTGGCATCCCAGTTTGGCAAACCATTAATTGCCACTTCCGATGCACATCGGCTGCACGCCTTTGGGCAGCATTACACCAGCATCCCGATGCCGCCTGCGCTTACGGTCGAAAATGTCTTCGCGGCTTTGCGCAACGGCCCATTGCGCCTAACGAGTCCTCCTTGCAGTTTCGCCGACCTCGCGAGCGCGATTTATTTTGTTTTCCTTACGCATCCGTTCCGACTACGGCGGAAGCTCGCGGCCTCGATGAGGTAAAAAACGCGCGCGGCGCCTCAATGCTGAGGGGCCGGCACCGCCAGGTCGTAAATTGCGCCCCAATCGCCGGAGGCCACGAGAAAGGACGTAGCTTCCCATGGGCGGCTGCTTGATTGGTAGTTGGTCCGTTCGTCCTGGCCCCAAAAGATGTAGCGGACGCCCAGGGCCTGCGCGGCGTCGCGCCAGTTCGCGGCTCCGTTCATTAAAGCCGTCAGCCGATTGTTTACGTCGCCGTATTCAAATCCTTCCGTCCACAGATGACCCGGGTATCCCAGCACAGCTTTGCGGCCTTGTAACAAGATCGGGCTGTTGAAGGTGGGGTATGCGGCGAAGCGGGTTTCCACCGGCAAAGGCCGAATCGCTGCGCCAGCGTAGTCGAGTCTCGCGCGCTCGATGAGTCCGAAGCCTGGGTGCCCGGCAGACAATCCCCCGAGCAAGGTTATAAATCCCGAACCAAACAACGCAATGCAAATCGCCGCCCGTTCCGGAAAGGCCCAGCGCCCGATGATGTCGCTCCACAGAAAAGGCAGAATGAGAAAGTAGCCCCAGACCATGAGCTTGAGATTGTCCCATTCCCATGGCGCGGTTTTGAAAAAGTAACCCAACGCGAAGATCACAACCGCGGGTAAGACAAAGGCTACATCCGCTGGAGGTCTGTCCCCCCAGCGCCACCCGGCTTTCCAAATACGCCAGCCGACCAGGCCCAGGAGCGCCAGGGCCAAAGGAATCCACAAGCCAAAGTTTGTCAGCCAAAATTGAAAAAACGGAGCGATGATGCCGTTCCACGTTTTTTGCAACAGCAAACCAAACGTCGTGGACGATCCAAAATTTGCAGCTCCACCCATCCGGAAAAAGGGAGCGGCAAAATCCGGCGAATCTTGCGCCCAGCCCGGGTTCCATTTGAGTATCGACGCTGCACGAAAGTGATCGGTAACTAGCCAGACAAAAAAACTTGCTGGAATCAATGCAATCGCGAGCATCGCGGCGGCATGCCTGCGAATCGGTGCGCCACGGAAAATCTCCGGCCACATTCTTGGGTGCGAAATTAGGCGACCCAGTCCGGAGCTGCCTTCGTTGCGAGTCAAATCCACGATAAACTTAATTTCACTGGGACGTTCAAGAACCAGCGCAAAGATCAGGACGACAGTCAGGGCGATAAACGTATGGAGATTGAACAGGGGCATTGATGCGTAAAGGGAGAACGCGACCCAGAAGGGCAGGGGGCACTTTCGGTAGCCGTGGACATCGACTCCGACGGATTGGCCAGGGTCATCCGCCTTCGCCGAGCCTGCCGGGGACAGGTCGCCCGCAGCTACAACATTTTGGCGAAAGAATTTTTCTCGCCAGTGCCAGAGGAGGACCAAGGCTGCCGGGATCGCGTAAAGCCAGCCACGTTGCGTCACGAACATGGACAGAGGGATACTTTTCCATGCGATCGGTTTGTGGGCGACATCTGCCGCTGTGCCCTGGTAATCCAAAAATTTCCAGGTCTTGAAGAACTGGAAACCGGCTATTCCGCCGTTGAACAAGAAACCTGCAATCGCGAAGGTGCCGCCCCAGCGGTAGAACCCGTAGAAAGTTGCGAGTGACGCAACCAGACCGACCCAAACCAATCCGGTGATCAGATCGACGTGAACCAGTGAAAGCAGCCCATTGAATAAATCGATCCCCGCCGGATACCTTAATTTGCTAAAGACGTAGATGGGATTGTCGGGCCAAAGCGGAACACCGTTCGCAAAAGTTTTGATCAATGTCAGATGCAGCGAGAGATCGCCGAGATTGTTTGGCGATTGGATCTTATAGTCGCTGCCGTCGATGTAGAACAACCAGCAAAAGGATCGGACGGCAAACATCGCGAAGCACACGGCCATTGCCCAGAACCACACACGGCGGTACCGCATGATTGCCGACCAAGTGCGTGCACCAGGCTGGCTTTCCGGTTGCGAAGCGTTCTGCGGCTTCTGTTCCCATTCCGGGGGATTTGCAGTTTTTTCGCGACCTGCTGGATCAGAAGTTCCAAGAAACGCTGCAACCGCAAACGCAGCGCCGCATACCAATGCGAGAGCCGCGCTCAACGTGTTCAAGCCTCTTCCGGCCATTCCCAGAAGAAGGCCGCAGACCACCGAAAAATTAACAAAGGTGAGAACCGCCGTAAGCCACTTCATGGAAGCTAGCGCGCTGCTGGATTCTGTGCGTTCCCGACAAAGTCCGGTGTTTTGCCTGGGAAGAATTCCTTAAACACCTTTGCGCTGAGGAAAAGCTTAGACGGGTCCTGGTAGTTCCGGATTGTGAGCATCTCGGTGTAGTAGGTGCCTTTCAACTTTGATTCGACATCTTTGATTTTGTCTTGTTGCACGAGGAGAAAATCGCCGTCGAGGTTAGCCGGCATGTTGCCTCCTTCGTAGTAGCCGACTCGATCGAAATCGCCCAGCGTCCACGGAAGCGGGTAAACGCTGGATCGGATCAGATGACCGGTGAGGTGATAGTAAGCCGGATCGCGTTTTGCCAAGGCAAGCAGCGGCTTGCTCAGCTTAAAAATGTCGTTGTAAGTCTGGACGTACGCGTATGGCTCATCGGGTGATGAGCACCGGAAGTAGTTTAGCCAGATGGATGAGCCGAGCGAAATGCACAAAAGCACGCCTATTGTGCGATGCGCTATACGCAGATGCTTTGGGCGAACCAGGAGCACCGCCCCGCCAAAGATAAACAGCAATGGCCATCCAAAGCTGATGACGCACCAGGGAGTCTTGTATTTGACGTAGCTGTAGGCAACCAAGGTTCCGACGCCGTAGATCGCCAGATAACGCAAACTGAGGTTCTTAAATTTTTGGCAAAACAGGCACAGAATTAATCCGGCCAGCATTGGGAGTTCGTAACCAAAAAAATCCGACCGGCGGATTTCCCACGTCGGTCCCATCAATTTCAACCAGTAATCCCACGCTTTTTCATGGCCGTGGCCGGCTGCGCCAGTCTCGGTCCACGCCTTGAACGCTTGATACAGACCTTTAACGCCACTCCAGTTAAAGAAAGTTCCCGAATAGAAAAATATGATCGCGGCGGCGCCGACACCAAGAACCATTGCGAGATCGATCCAGGTCCAAGTTTGCTTTGCCGGCTTCGCGTCCGGGACGCGGCTTAGCGCGATCGAAACGGCCAGGACCGGAATCGCAAGGACCGCGCAGGCGAGATGGATGGCGTAGGTCTCCTTGGTCAGAATCATGCCGGCTACTCCCATTCCGGCATACCAGAGGTAATTCAGCCTACCCAATTTCCACAAGCCGAGCAGTCCCAGGATGAACATGATCGAGAAGAATTCCAGCCACACTTCGTGAATTGCGTAGCGTCCGTAAAAGACGAATCCCGGAGAGACCGCCATGGCCAGCGCTGCTATTCGGCTTACGTTTCGTCCGACTAGTGGCTCGAACTTCAATATCAGCCAGACGCAACCGATGCTCACAAGCACGACGGGCAATCGCAACGCCCATAAGTTCCGGCCAAATAAACTCTGCGAGAGCAGCAGGACGTAAAAGTGAAGCGGCCCGTGATAGTTCGTCGGGTCGTACCTGTAGAATCCATTCTTCATCACCTGATCGACAAACCAGCCGTTGATGCCTTCATCAAAGTGCGGCGGCTTGATACCCAGCAGAAAAAAGCGCAGGAACACTGCCAGCCCGAGAATCGCCCACGGGACCCAATCGGTTCCCGCCAGCGCATTCCGCCAGTGCTCCAAGTGACGGCGCAGTCCCGCGACTGCGGGAGAAGATTCTACTGGCGCGCTCTTGTCGGCGCTGCTAGTACGCGCTGCCATGCGCATCCTTGTAACCGGTGGCTGCGGATTCATCGGGAGCAACTTTATTCGATATATTTTGCAACATTACAAGCCAGCGTACGTGACCAATGTGGATGTGCTCACTTACGCGGGCAATCTCGCCAATCTCGATGGCGTGGTCGAGGAACATGGCGAACGCTACGAATTTTTCAAAGCCGATATAGCTAACGCCGACCAGATGGACGCTCTGATGACCGAGCATCAATTTTACGCGGTAATCAATTTCGCCGCCGAGTCGCACGTCGATCGCAGCATCAATTCGCCGCTCAATTTCATCCACACCAACGTCATCGGAACGAGCGTGCTGCTGGACTGCGTGCGCCGCCACGGCGTCCAGCGCTTCATCCAGATCTCAACGGACGAGGTGTATGGCTCTCTTGGGCCAACCGGGAAATTCACCGAGCAATCGCCACTCGATCCCAGTTCGCCGTATTCAGCAAGCAAAGCCGGCGCCGATCTTCTGGTAATCGCTTCCTACAAGACTTACGCCCAGGACGTGCTGGTCACGCGATGCTCGAACAATTATGGCCCGTATCAGTTCCCGGAAAAATTAATCCCGCTCATGATCATTAAGGCCCTCCGTGACGAGCCGCTTCCGGTCTATGGCGATGGTATGAATGTGCGTGACTGGATCCACGTGAGCGATCACTGCGCGGCCATCGTTGCCGCGCTTTTCGAAGGGAAACCGGGGCAGATTTACAATTTTGGCGGCGACAGTGAAATGACGAACATCGATCTGGTAAAAATTATTCTCGATCAGCTGGACAAACCGCACAGCCTCATTTCGTTTGTGCCCGACAGACTTGGCCACGATCGCCGGTACGCCATGGACTCTTCATTCGCGCAACGGGAATTAAACTGGAAACCGCGCTGCAATTTCAAACAAGGGTTGGACGAAACGATTCAGTGGTACGTTGACAATCCATCCTGGTGGCAACCTTTGCTGGAGCGTACGGGAAGATATTGAACTGTGCCGGCGGTCGCTGACCGCCGATTATGAAGCGACGATCGGAGATCGCCGCTACAGAACGATGAAAATTGTCGTCATTGGATCGGCTGGCCGACTCGGCGCTGCGCTAGTGCGCGAGTACCGAGACAAATTCGACATCGCCGGCTTCAATCATGCACAGCTCGATCTCTCGAATCTTGATAAGATTCGGGGGAAACTCGATGGGACACACTTCGATGTACTCATTAACGCTGCCGCATTTACCAATGTCGATCTTTGCGAAACACAGCCTGATCAGGCTTTTCGGATCAACGCCGAAACGCCGCGTGTGCTCGCCGAGATTTGTGGGGAGAAAAACGCGAAGCTGATTCACTTCAGCACGGATTACGTATTCGATGGGAAAAAACGCGCACCGTACACCGAGGAAGATGAAGCAGATCCGATCAGCGTTTACGGCGAATCGAAGCTGGCCGGAGAAAAGAATGTGCTCGCCGCGCAAAACCGGCATCTTATTGTTCGCGTCTCCTGGGTGTTTGGTCCTGACCGGCCGAGTTTTATTGACGGAATGATCAAGCGAGCACAAGAAAATGAAACAGTCGATGCAATCGCGGACAAATTTTCCACGCCTACCTACACTCACGACATCGCCAAGATGTTGCCTCAGTTTTTCGATGGCTACGTCGAAGACGGCATTTTGCATTTCGCCAGTGCAGGCAAATGCAGTTGGCAGGAATACGCACAATGGGCGCTGGACTGTTGCAGAGAGTTTGGCGTGCCAATGAAAGCCAAGATTGTCGGCCCTATTAAATTGAACGACATGCAAGATTGGGTCGCGCGCCGCCCGGTTTATTCAGTGCTTTCTACCGCCAAATATACCCAACTCACCGGCACGCCACCTCGCACTTGGCGAGAAGCGGTTGCTGACTATATTACGCGCTTCTATTCCAAAAGATGAAAACACACATCCTTGCTTTTATCCTGTCGATCATCGTTTGCTTTGGCGCACGCGCCGAATTGAAATGGGACAAGACTGAAGTCGAGCTGCATCCGACGCCCGCCGACAAACAGGCGGTGGGCCACTTTACGTATCAGAACACCGGCAAGGAGCCAATTCACTTTAAATCTGTCCACGCGTCTTGCGGTTGCACGACTGCACAAACTCAAAAGGACCAGGTGCCACCTGGAGACAAAGGCGAGATCACGGCCACATTTACCATTGGCGATCGCACCGGCACTCAGGTGAAAACGGTGACTGTGGAAACCGATGATCCCGCGAATCCGAAGACGGTCCTCACTCTCCGGACAATCATCCCGCAGCAACTGGAGATAACGCCAACGTTTGTTTTCTGGAAGCAAGGCGAAAAGCCGGATCCGAAGACGATCACGGTAAAAGTGGGCAAGGAGTTTACCGTGAATCATATCAAGGTCACGTCATCGAGTCCGGATTTTCAAACCAAGGTGGAGGAAGCCGGTAAGGGCGAGTTCAAAATCGATGTCCAGCCCAAAGAGACGAAC
>QHNK01000023.1 GCA_003218415.1 Verrucomicrobiota bacterium
CGAAATTGCGCGCCGCGACTTTCTTTGCGCTCCAACGCAGCGCGTGTAATCGCTTCCGAGACTGTCAGCAGATTTTTTAGATCGAGCGCGGTGTGCCAACCGGGATTGTATTCGCGATTGCCCGTGACCGCGGTTTTTTCAGCGCGCATTTTGAAATTGCCGATCTTTTCCAAAGCCTGGCGCATTTCCGTTTCGTTCCGCACAATTCCAACCAGGTCCTGCATCGTTTCCTGCAGATCTTTCTGGATAGCATAAGGGTTTTCACCATCGCGGCGCTCAAAGGAAGCGAGCGCCTCGCGCGCGACGATGTCGATTTTCTGCCTGTCGATCGTGCCGTGCTGATTTTCTCTGGCGAATTTCGCTGCGAATTCGCCGGCACGTTTTCCAAACACCAAAAGATCAGAGAGCGAATTGCCGCCTAATCGGTTCGCGCCGTTGATCCCTGCCGCGCATTCGCCGGCAGCAAACAACCCAGGCAGCCGCGTCATTTGGGTGTCGGGATTAACACGCACGCCGCCCATGATGTAGTGGGTGGTTGGCCCAACTTCCATCGGTTGCTCTGTGATATCGATGTCAGCCAGTTGTTTAAACTGATGATACATGCTCGGCAGTTTCCGCTTAATGTGTTCGGCGGCATTCGGCATTTTTTGTTTGATCCACGAGATATCGAGAAACACACCGCCGTGCGGACTTCCCCTGCCCTCTTTGATCTCACGCACGATGCAACGCGAGACGTGATCACGCGTTAGCAACTCGGGTGGGCGCCGCGCGTCTTTGTGTCCCCGGCAATAGCGCCATCCCTCCTCCTCATCGTCCGCAGTCTGGGCTCGATAATTTTCTGGAATCGCCTCGAACATGAAACGTTTGCCGTCTTTATTGATCAGGATTCCACCTTCGCCGCGGACGCCTTCGGTCACCAAGATTCCCATGACGCTCGGTGGCCAGACCATTCCGGTTGGATGAAATTGAACGAACTCCATGTCGATGAGTTCTGCACCGCCCTCGTATGCGAGAGCGTGTCCGTCTCCAGTGTATTCCCAACTGTTACTGGTGATTTTGTAGGCGCGGCCGATCCCGCCCGTGGCCAGCACCACTGCTTTGGCCCGAAAAATTTTGAAGCGCCCGCGTTCGCGCTCGTATCCAAAAGCCCCAATGACACGGTCTCCGTCTTTGAGGAGCGAAAGAACAGTGTGCTCCATGTGCACATCGATTCCCTGGTGAACGCCATGATCTTGTAGGGTGCGGATCATCTCCAAGCCGGTGCGATCCCCCACATGTGCTAGCCGCGGATATTTGTGGCCGCCAAAGTGTCTTTGCAGAATGCGACCATCGTTCGTACGATCGAAAACGGCGCCCCATGCTTCAAGCTCGCGCACGCGATCGGGCGCTTCCTTTGCATGCAGCTCGGCCATGCGCCACTGGTTCACGTATTGCCCGCCGCGCATCGTATCGGCAAAATGCACTTTCCAATTGTCGCGTTCATCGACATTGGCCAGCGCCGCCGCGATTCCGCCTTCGGCCATCACCGTGTGCGCTTTGCCTAACAACGATTTACAAACGAGTCCGACGCGAACACCGGCAGCGGAAGCTTCAATCGCAGCACGCAGTCCTGCGCCGCCCCCACCGATCACAACGACATCATATTCGAACGTTTCGTAGTCGGGCATGGATACAGAGTTAAAAATTAAAACAGTTACAACGCTACAAAGTCGGAACGTTTTAGCTTTGTAACATTTTAACCAATCAACTGCGGCTAAAAAAGCCGCACATCATGCCAGATACCCATTGCGCACAGACGGACGTAAAGATCGGCAAAGCCGACCCAGAAGAGACTCAGCCACGCCCAAAGCATGTGGCGGCGATTGAAACAGGTCACGCACGCGTAGGCGCGGTAGCACGTTGGTGATCTGGAAAATTGATCGAGAAATCCGCCGGCCAAATGCCGTAGCGAGTGACAGCCAAACGTATAACCGCCGAGCAAAACAACATTGATTGCCAGCAAAATTGTGCCGACGCCGATTCCAAATCCATTTGAAAACCACAGCGCCTTCCAAACGTCGATGGAGAGTACGATGAGAAAAAACACCGCGAGATAAAGAAAATATCGATGTACATTCTGCATGATCAACGGGAAGGATCGTTCGCCCCAGTAGCTCTTGCGCGGCTCGCCCACGGTGCACGCCGGCGGATCAGCCCAGAACGCCTTGTAGTACGCGCCGCGGTAGTAATAACAGGTCAGCCGAAATCCAGCAGGCGCCCAAAGAACCAACAGTGCAGGAGAGAAAACGAGCCAGCCTGGCCACCACGCGGGTTTCGGTCCAAACCAGCTGTGTGGCGAATCACCGAAAATCTCCGGCGAATAGAAGGGCGAGATATAATTGCCAAAAAAATAATGTTCCCCCTGAAAAGCGGCCCACGTGGAATAGACGATAAAAGTCGATAAGCCGAGAAAAACGAGCAGCGGTTGCAACCACCAAATGTCGGCGCGCATCGTTTCGCCAAATGATCGCCGCGCCAACGCTGTCGTTCCATTCATTCGCCGTCGGCTCCTTCGATTGGCAGCTTTGCCTTTTTCCACGCTTCCCAGCTGCCGGGAACATTCCAGAGCTCGTTAAACCCCTGTGTCTTCAAAATGCTCGTGGCTATGCTCGCGCGATAGCCGCTGCCGCAATAGACCGCCGTCGGTTTGTTGCGATCAAGCTCACCCATTCGTTTACCAAGCTCAGGTAAAAAAATGTGTCGCGCGCCAGGCACATGACCCTTTTTCCATTCACCGGGCGACCGCACATCGACCACCTGCAACGAAGACTTTCGCTCATTCAGCTCGTGCACGCTCATTTGACCGATTCTTTCCAGCGGAAATCCCGCTGCATCCCAGGCTTTCATTCCCCCAATCAAATAGCCGCCGAATTTCGTGTATCCGGTCCGAACGAACAAACGCACGATTCTTTCCAGATCGTCATCATCTTCGAGCACCAGAAGAATCGGCTCCTGCGGATCGAGCATCCAGCCTGCCCAGATCGAGAGAATGGGTGTCCCGCCGATGTTGAGCGCGCCGGCAACATGACCGCCACCAAACGCGAGCATGTTGCGCACATCAACAAGGATGCCTGCCTTTTTTTCGATCGCCTCTTTGAACGCCTTGGGAGGAAGAGTGGGAACGCGTGGAAGATTTCCGATCACTCTCGGGCCTTCCGCGTTCACTTTTTTCATTATCGGATAGTAATGTGGGACCGGCGGCGCGGTCTTGATTGCATAATCGCTGAAGCTTTTCGCGTCACTGAATTGCAAAAACTTATTAAATTTCCGCTCGTAACCGATGGTGCTGCTCAACCGGGCGCCGATGTCTGCACCGCATGGGGAGCCCGCGCCGTGATTGGGGTAAATCATTACGTGATCGGGCAGCTTTAGATAAAAATCCCGCAGCGTATGGAATTGCTGTTCGGCAAGCTGCTTCGTGTGTTTCTCGCCTAACAAGTCTGGTCGACCGGCAGATGAAACAAAGAGCGAATCGCCGGTGAGCACCGCCCACGGCTCGTCCGGATGATCGGCTTCAGCCAGCAAATACGACATGTGCTCCGGGGTATGTCCGGGAGTATGCCGCGCGGTGACCAGCACTTCGCCGAATGTGAATCGGTCGCCGTCTTTGATCTTCTCGGGGTCGAAGCCGTACTGTGCGCCGCCTTCCCCGCTGGCATAAATCTTCGCCGAGTCCAACCGCGCGCACAGTTCGCGCGACCCACTTACCAAATCGGCATGAATATGCGTCTCAAAAATGTGTGTGATCGCCACGCCAGCTTCGCGGGCCGCCTCGATGTAAACATCGCAGTCGGCGCGAGGGTCAAACACCGCCGCGATCCCTTCGTCATCATCACCGACGAGATAAGAAAGCTCAGCGATGCCTTCCGTTTGAATGGTTTTAAAAACTAGCGACATCACGATGATTTAACGCGAAGCGGCATTGAACTTCAACAAGATCGATAATTCCGCTGGCGCCGCACCGGTTTTTGGGAAGGCAGGCTGCCAGCCTGTGCTCCCCAGTTCTGAAAATCACCTTACTTCAACCGTGATCGGCAACAAGTGATTGATCATATAGGTGCCTCGATCAGGATCGCGGAGCACCGGTTGCGTTCGGCCGAGTGAATCGGTCGCGCGAGCAATCAGCGTTTGGTTTCCCGGCGCTGCGGGCGTTTGCCAGTTGAATTCCCAAAGCCGCCACGCGTTTGGTTTCGGTTGTCCCATCAAATTCGTCTCGTTCCACGTCGATCCACCATCCGTGCTCAATTCCACTTTTGTAATTTCGCCGTCGCTCGTCCATGCGGCGCCGTGCACACGCACGCTGGAATTTGCCGGAACAGTTTCGCCTTCGGCCGGTTTCGCGATTTGCGCTTTGACTTGCACTTCGGTCAGCGGCGTGAGCTCGGCGATTTCCTCTCGCCGCCTCCAGTAAGCGTAATCGATCGTCTGATAATAACCGGTGAACGGTTCGTCCATGACGATGATCCGCTGCAGCCATTTAATTGAGGCCATCGCGTACCAGCCGGGAACAATCGCGCGCACCGGAAAACCGTTTTGAGGCGGCAGCTCGCCGCCGTTCATTTTGTACGCGAGCAAAACGTCGGCATGCGCTTTCTCCAAAGGAATGCTCCTGGCAAAGTGCAACTTACCCGGCGGACTCTTCGGATCTTCGAGCATGCCGCCATCTGCTCCTTCCAAAATTACCTCGCATGCGTTTGCTTTCACACGGGCGCGATTAAGCAGGCTCGATAATGGCACCCCGGCCCATTCCGCTGTGCCGACCGCGCCGAGTCCCCATTGCACCCCTTTGACTTTCGGGTCCAGAAAGCTGCGATTATTGCCAGCACATTCCAGCGTCACCGGAACTGTCACGGACTGTAATTCGAGCAGCTGTTCGTAATTAATCGCGAATGGATTCTCAACGGCGCCCTCGACGCGCACCCACCATGCATCTCTATCAATCGAGGGAATTGGAAAATGTGTGCGGACGTAAAACGATTCAGTCGGCGTGAGGAAGCCCTCCAACTGTTGAAATGGCATTTCGAGATTGAGTGGAGTTTCGCCACGCACAATTTTGCCGGCGATGAGCTTCTGTGAACCCTCGGTCATTACATCATCCCTAGGTTGACATTCGTAATTGATTCGGCCAGATGAAAAAATCAGCGCGGGGACAGTGCGAAGGTCTTCATACAAGCATCGAAGAGCGGCTCAAGCTGCGCCTCGAACTGGGCCGGCGCGGTGCAGGTTACAACGATCTTTTTGTTTCCCGGGCCCGCGAAAAAATACATCGTCTGCGCGAGATCGACATTGTTCGTCCTGTTTTGCAACTTCACCTTGTAAGCGGGGGTCTTGTTGTCCGTGGTAAAATCCGTTCTTATCACCTTTGACTTCACCGCCCTTTTCCTCAGCGACTGAATGTTTGCGTCGTCCACGTAAGCGCGAAGGGTTCCATCGTACGGTTCGATCGTCGTTACCATGTTGCTCGACAAGCCACTCGATTCGGGTGCCGCAATCATGGCCGCTTTGGACGGAGGCGCCGGTTTGCTTTCCCAACCCTGTGGAATGCGGTGACTGTAGCCGTTTTCGACGGATGTAAACATCTCGCCAATTTTTTGAGGCGCTGGTGTAAAGTTGCCGGACGGTTCTCGGACACTCTTGGTAAATTGCTTAATCGCGAGAACAATCACTACCAAGCCGACAACGCCAATTAACACGCGAAGGGTCATTTTCATGGAGGCAAGTCTATCGCAAGTAATACCTTCGGCGCAATTCTTGCGAGTTGGTTTACAAAGTTGCGATCGCCGACGCGGTCGTCGCCTGGCTGTTGATGCAGATAGCGAGTCAGATTTTTCCGTTCTTAGAAATTCCGAATTGGGCCGTGCGTCTTGTGGTGTTGCTGCTCATTATCGGATTTCCTGTCGCGCTCATCCTTGGCTGGGCGTTTGAACTAGCGCCGGAGGGAATCAAGCGGAATCCGAAGAACTTTTTCGCCGAGCTGAAGCGGCGCAACGTTTTACAAGGTTGCGATTAAACGAACAATTTGGTTGATTGAACGCCCCGAAAGGGAGCTAATACAACCCGAGTGACTCGATTGTCGGTTCGTCAATTGCTCCGGTGATTGGCAGGCCGTAATCACGTTGGAAATTCGCAAGAGCGGCTCGCGTCTCTACGCTCAGCGTTCCCGTTATTTGGCCGAAATAGTAGCCTGCATCTTGCAAAGCGACTTGGACGTTCGCGATCACCTCGTCGGGGAGCAGATTGCCGTAAGTGTAGATCGGTCCGTCGTAATCGTAATAGTTGTTGAACGGATCGTAACCCCACGCCGGATACCAATAGCTTCCATCCAGGAAATAGTATCCGGTGCTAATAAAAACGACTGTATCACAATGATTATGCCACCAGTTGCGATCATGCCATTCATGCCGATGACGACGGCATGCATCGGAATAGTTGAGGTGGCCGTCTTTGTCGTGCCACCTTGGTCTCGCTGTGCGTTCTACCGGGTCCAGTGTCGATGGCTGATTCTGGATAGACCGTGCATCGTGGGTTCTCGTAGGGCGTTGCGGATCTAATTTCGCCAGCGTTGCGTTCTCAGTCGTGAAGCCGCGCCGATTACGCATTGCCGCCAAAGTGCGCAATTCTCTCGCACGCGTCGCCGAGTCAAGCGCGATCGTTTGGGGCTCGCGAATCGGTGCGATCCGCTGCGCGCTCATCGTTACAAAAGAACGGTTCGGCGCCCGCATCACCGGCGAATAATTTGGCCGAAGATTCGTCGTCGCCGGTTGGCCAATCGTGCGAGGTGCATATCTGTTGAACGTTTGGGGCCTGAAATTCGCCGGCGCAGGAGCGACCCGTGGTGCGATTGACGTATTCGCAATTGGCCTAGCCGCTGGCGCGCTGCGGCTGGCCACCGGACGCGAAGCCACGTTTTGCGCGCTGGGGCTGATTACTTGTCCAGAGACACCGTGAATGCTTGCCAAGAGCGAGAGCGCCGCAATCAAGCAGAGCGCCGAAAATCTAGATTCTTTCATAAATTGCTCCGGCTATTGAACATCACAAACGTTTCTTTGTTGCAAGTATTGACTGAAACCCCTTCAAAGTTATTCAGGCCTTGGGCAAATTATCTGCTCGCCAGCGAGGCGGCGAATTATTAGTTTTATCCCGCCGTCGACGAGGTGAACGAGCGCTGCTACCACAAGACGCTGAAGTCACTCGAACCGATCACGTGCGGGCACTACATGGGAGAAACCGATCTGTTGGCGGTGGTGGATTTATCTGGCAGGTTGCAATCCGCAATCCGAAACTTACAATCTGAAAATCTTTCGCCGGGGTCTTAGCTCAGTTGGTAGAGCGCCTCAATGGCATTGAGGAGGTCACGGGTTCGAATCCCGTAGGCTCCACAACCTTTTCATAGCGGAAAAATCGGTCATCCCCGCGAAATTCTACAGTCGGTCACACGATGCCGTGATTCGCGTTTACGATGCGACTGGAAACGTGATCGAGACGTACAAGCACAAGGCGATTTCAAAGAGTGGTAGTGATAAAAATGTTTGCGATTATCGAGTCAGTCGGTCATCATAAAGAGAACCATTATTACGAGGTACTTGGTTATGGAGGCGGAACCGAAAAATATCAATGTAATCCGCTCCGTTTGGCGTCGAATGAAGAAGGACATCAAAGTTCGTGACCTGCAGCCAGAAAAAGACGTCAAAGGTGGTACGGGCAAATCCAAACCCATCACAGGCAGCCCAGGCAGCACGGGCACTACAGGCAGCCACTAATCGGGTTAAAGATTGCAAACCGTGGTTTGAACCCGGCGATACGGTTTCTTCTACGATGTGCCTGGTACCGTGATCGCGACGACCAGCGCGTAACTCTTCCAGTGACGATTTTCCTCTTTCCCCAAAATGGGTTTTCGAGAAGGATTCTATATTCCCAAACTGCGCAACATCGTTAAACTGCGCGGTTTGAATCTATCATAAGCCGCAACCCAAATGCATAAGACCAATTCCCTGCTCATGCACGCGCCGAAGATGGCGATCTTCGAAACAGCGGCAAACCTGGAGTTGTGGCCAAAAATCCTCCCGCATTATCGCTACATCCGCTTTCTGGAGCGCGGCACCGATCGCAACATTGTGGTGATGGCAGCGCGGCGTTCCGGGATCCCGATCTCGTGGACGTCCGAGCAAATCATTGATCGCAACAGGCTCGAAATTCATTTTCATCATCTGAAAGCCTGGACAAAAGGAATGCGTGTAGTCTGGACGTTTTTTGACCAACCAAGTGGCGTGCTCGTAACGATTTCACACGATCTGCGATTTCGCATTCCCGCGCTTGGGCCGATTGTCGATCCAATCATCGGCGACTTTTTTATTCGTAACATTGCCAACAAAACTTTGTGCTGTATCAAGGCGTATGTGGAAGCAAGGGCAAACAAAGTGACCGCATGAGCCGAAGACGCGCGGTCATCACCGGTATCGGCCCCATTACATGCATCGGGACCGGAGTCGATGCGTTTTGGAACGGGGTTCTGGCGGAAAAGAGCGGCATTAACAGTATCACAAGTTTTGATCCAAGTGTGTTCCGGGTGCGTTGTGCCGGCGAGATTGGCGATTGGAATCCGGAAGAGTTTTTTCCACCGCACCGTCTGAAACGGCTCGACCGCTACGCGCAGTTCGCCGTCGTATCTGCAAAGCTCGCGCTGGACGACGCGCACATCAATTATTCCGGCGAAAAACCACAGGACCGCATCGGTGTCAGCTTCGGCACCGCGCTGGGCGGCGTCTGCAAAGCCGAGGAACAGTACATCAGGTATTTGAAAAAAGGCGCGCGGGGCGTTCAACCCACACTTGCCGTCCAGGTGTTTGGTGGTTCGGCGCATTCGAACATTGCGATCGAATTTGGATTTCGCGGTGTCGGCACAACAAATTCAAACAGTTGCGCCAGCGGGACAGTATCCGTGGGCGAAGCGCTCCGTTACATTCGAGATGATTTTGCCGACGTAATCGTCGCGGGCGGAGCGGAAGCGCCACTGACGGCCATTACCATCGGCGCGTTTGACATCATTAAAACTATGAGCAGGTGGACGGGCGAGCCGGGCTTGG
>QHNK01000024.1 GCA_003218415.1 Verrucomicrobiota bacterium
CGCGCTGAAACGAGATTGATCCTGGATTTATACGAAAGATTTGTCCGAGATCATCTTGCCATTCCAGTTTTCACCGGAGCGAAGTCCGAAAGTGAAAAGTTTCCTGGCGCAGTGGAAACACTCACGCTTGAAGCGATGGTGCAGGACCGAAAAGCGATCCAAGGCGGAACGTCGCATTTCCTCGGGCAAAACTTCGCGCGCGCCAGCGGGATCCAATTCCAAAACCGAGAGGGCAAACAGGAATTCGGTTGGACGACAAGCTGGGGAATGACCACCCGGCTGGTTGGTACTCTTGTCATGATGCACGGCGACGATGACGGATTGGTTCTGCCCCCGCGGATAGCGCCGACGCAAATCGTCATTCTGCCAATCGCACCAAAGGAGCAAACCCGCGCAGCAGTCCTGGAGGCTTGTGACAAAGTTGCAGAGCGCTTGGGCAAGACTCGCTATGTCGGCGTTCCTATCGAAGTCTTAGTGGATCGGCGCGATCTCGGCGGCGGCGTTAAGAACTGGGAATGGATCAAGAAAGGCGTGCCGTTGCGCGTCGAGATCGGCCCGCGCGATCTTGAAAAGAATTCGGTTGAACTCAGCCGTCGCGATCAAGCGGCGAAAGCGAAGGAATCGATGCAGATTGACGAATTCGTTGCTCGTGCGCCGGAAATTCTCACGTCGATTCAGGATGCTCTATATGCGCGAGCGAAAAAGTTTCGGGACGCGAACACGCGGGTAATCAATTCAAAAAAAGACTTCTATGATTTCTTTACGCCGAAGAATCCTGCAAAACCGGAAATCCACGGCGGTTTTGCTCTCGCGCACTGGAATGGCTCCCGCGAAATCGAAGAACAAATCAAGAATGACCTCAAAGTCACCATACGCGCCATTCCGCTCGATGATTCCTCTGAACAGGGCCAATGCATTTTCAGCGGTGAAGCGAGCGTACGTCGCGTCATTTGGGCCAAATCGTATTAAGAGCGCGAGCGCATGCGATCTATGAGACGTTGAGACGCATGCCAGTTGACGTGGGAACCGTCACTGGTTTATTTCGCCCTGCCAATGGAACTGAAGCTGTACAGTCGGGAGTGGTGCTCGTGGTGTATTGATGCGAAGGATTATCTCAGCGAGAAAGGGTACCGCTTCCAGGAGATTGACGTCGGTAAAGATCGCGAAGCGTACGAACACATGAAAGAACTTTCCGCGCAAACGTATGTGCCCACGTTTGTCGCGGGCGACAAAGTCCTGGCCAATTTTGATACCGATCAGCTCGAAAAATTTCTGAACAAGCACCAGATCAATCCGTAATGCTTTTCGGCATTCTTTTTACACTCGGCGTGGCCGTGCTCGGCGTCGGTCTGCGCAGTTTCCAAAATTCGTATGCGCAAAAGGCGGGCGCGCTCGGTTTTCTCGCCGCCACTTTTCTTGTCGTTTATTTTATTACCGGCAGCTGGGTGTGGGGTCTTGCCGGCGCAATGGGCTGGCTCTTTCTCCCGTGGCTGGAAATTCTTACCCGGATTCGGGCGCTACGGCTTCCGAAGGAAAAACAGCTTCGGCCGAAAACTCCTCCGTCTGCGGACACTTTCCCAGCGCTTAGTGACATTACGCGTGAAATCGAGGACGAGGGTTTCGTGCACGTAGGCGACGCCGGGTGGGACTGGGAAGATTTCCGACAATTTTTTCGGTTGTTTTACAGAGAAGAGGATCGCGCCCAAGCGGCGATCTGCCTGAACGAACAACGTGATTTTTCATTCTATTACCTGCGCATTTCGTCGCGCGCCAAAAACGGCACGGTTTGGACCACATGGAATTATCCGCTTTCCTACGGCCTCAAACTCACTCCTGCCTTCCGAATTAATCGACAACGGCCGGACCGATCGTTCTGGCAGCTTTATCAGAGTCATCGGGAGTTTCTCAGCCGAAACGGGGTTGATCCCGCTGCGATCGATACGCTCGACGAAGATCAAATTCAGACTGAAATGGAAAAGGATCTCCGCGACCAGATCGAGCACAACATTCATAAAGGCGTGCTCAAACAAACCGCAGCAGGGGAGGTCAAATATTCCTGGCGTGGGATGATTTATCTCTGGTGCCAGTTTTTGGTCGATCTGGTGCGGTTATAATTGTGTCATCCTGAGCGTAGCGAAGGACCTCGCAGTCGAAGCTTCGAGCACCCTAATTGGACAGGGCCAGCCAGCGTCCTGCGTGAGATTCCTCGCTTCCGCTCGGAATGACGTTGGCGCGGAATGATTTGTTTCTGGTACCACTCTTCCGTCGAACTTGTGCCGGTGTAATTTTTATCGCCATCCCCGGCGCGGTAGCCGTGAACGTGTTCATTTGAACTTGCTTCATTGTGCGCGTTGGGCGATCATTCCAACATGCTGACGCAGCGGCAGAGAAGCGTTCTTGATTTTATTCAGCGCGAGCAACGCGAGAAAGGGATTACGCCCAGCACGCGCGAAATCCAAAATCATTTCGGGTTCGCCAGCCAGACATCGGTGATGCAATACATTGCTGCGCTGGAGCGAAAGGGGTTTCTCGATCGCCACGCGCGCAAAGCCCGCGCGTTGATTACTCCAGCTATGAAAGTCAGAATCACCGACATTCCAATCTACGGGCAGATCCCGGCCGGCATGTCGGCGTTGACGGAGCAGACGATCGAAGGCCATGTCTCGCTCGATGTGCGTTCCGCGAATGTGTTGAAGAATCGCGGCATATTTGCCTTGCGCGTCCGCGGCGACTCCATGATCGATGCGCACATTTTGGATGGCGATATTGTGATTTTGGAAGACGCCAAAGAAGTGCACAACGGCGATATCGTTGCGGCGTTGATCGACGGCGAAACGTCATTAAAGCGTTACGTGGTCGAGCACGGGCGGCCGTATCTCAAAGCAGAAAACCCCCGCTACCCGGATCTAGTCCCGGCCCGCGAGCTCAAGATTCAGGGTGTGATGGTGTCGCTGATTCGGAAACAAGAGCGGCGGAGACGGCACTGAGATAGAAGACCCTGGTATCAACTGTTCGTTTGAACATATAAACAGGGTATGCCATTTTTCTCTCAAATGGCTGCAACCGCCAAGATTATCGATCTTCGGAAACTGCTGGCGGAACGTTTTCCGCATCCCGCCGTCACGGCCACAACGCGTTTAGTCACTGGTTTACCTTTTCTTGATCAACCTACTGGTGGCGGATTGCCGCGAGGCGCGATCACCGAATTGATCAGCCCGCGAACCAGCGCGGGAAGCGCATCGCTGACTAACGCCCTCATCCATGGCGCAAATCGCGATAATTATTTCGTGGCGCTGATTGATGGGCGCGATTCGTTCGATCCCTGCGGCTTGGATAATGTCTTACTGCGGCACTTGCTTTGGGTCCGTTGTAGCACAGCATCTGAAGCCATCAAAGCGGCTGATCTGCTTTTGCGAGATGGCAATTTCCCCCTGGTGATTGTCGATCTGGTGCTGAACTCCCCGGAAGAATTGCGCAAAATTTCGCAAACGAACTGGTATCGCTTGCAACGGCTGGTCGAATTAATCCCTGCGGCATGTCTGGTCCTTACCCGATATGAAATGGTCGGCAGCGCACAACTTAAACTTGTTCTCGAAAATTCCTGGAATCTCAAAACTTTTGAAATGCAGGATGCCGTTTCTCAGCTGCGAATTGTTGTGAAACGATCGCATGGTAGGGACATCGCGCTGCGATGTGTCGCCGCGGCGACCGCAGCGCGCCGTCCCTACCTCACCGGAGCTCATTAATGTTCGCCACAATTTATTTGCCGAATTTCTTTCTGCAGGCTGCTACTCGGCATCAGCCGGAATTGCGCGCCAAGCCGGTCGCATTGATCGAAGAACAGGACAGGAAACCGATCATCATTCAACTGAATGAGGCCGCGGAAAAATCCGGAATTCGAAAAGGAATGACGCCGAGTCAGGCTCTGGCGCGATCTTTGCGGGTCGTGATTAAAGTGCGCAGGCGCGCGCAGGAAAAATCGATCCAGGAAATCTTAATTTACTACGCGTTTACTCTCAGCCCGTTTGTGGAACACACTGCGCCCGGTGTTTGCACCATTCAATTTACAGGCTACCGCGATTTGAGCCCAAAACTTGCACAAGTTATCGAGCAATTGGCCGAATGCGAAATCGCCGCGCAAGCCGCGATTGCTCCCACGCCAGATACCAGTTTTCTGGCAGCACATCTGGCCCGGCCAGTTTTGCAGATTGAGAATGCAAAAGAATTTCTTGCTCCTCTGCCGATAGAAACTCTCGCAACATCTTCCGCAGCTTTTTAGTAGGGACATCGCGATGCGCTGTCCCAACCGCGCAGTGCACCGCCCCTGATCAGCGGTTCTTCTTTGCTTTCCCGATTCCCTCTGTCTGTTTTACGACGAATGATTTCACGCGGGCACACTCCTTCTGAACCCCCTTGGCGAAATCGCGTGGTCCGTACTCGAACAGCACAACGAAGCAAAAAGTGAAAACGATGAAGAAGGCGAACCAGAAAATCCCGCGCAGCAGCGCCATGCAAAAAAGTAGCCGCTGCGAACTGTGCGATCAATAGCGATGGTAAAGACAGCGCGCCGCGCTGTCCGGACGCCGCAGCGCGGCGTCCCTACCTTCTACCCCAGCGGACGCTACAACGTCTTGAACCGGATGCCGAAGCTGCCAAGCTATTTGGCCATGCGCGTGCCGTTACTTGATCTTGGCGAACAATACCGTGCCCTAAGCGAGCCAATTCGCGAAGCGATTGACGACGTCCTGGCAAGCCATCGTTTCATTCTGGGACCAAAAGTGCAGGCGTTCGAAAAGGCAATCTGCGCGTATTGCAACGTGCCACACGCCGTAGGTGTTTCATCAGGAACAGATGCGTTACTGGCGATCCTCATGGCGCTTGGAATTGGATCAGGCGATGCCGTTATCACGACGCCTTACACATTTTTCGCCACCGCTGGCTGCATCGCGCGCGTCGGCGCCAGACCGCTTTTCGCCGACATCGATCCCGAAACGTACAACATTAGCCCATCCGCGATTCGGGAATGCCTGGAGAAGAATTGTCAGGTAGATTCGGATGGCGCATCGAGAGCAAAAAGCGGAGAGAAAGTCCGCGCCATCGTCCCAGTTCATTTGTTCGGGTTATGCTGCGAGATGGACGCGCTCCATGAAATTTCGGAACGCTTCCAGCTTGACCTGATCGAGGACGCAGCGCAGGCGATTGGCGCGGAGTTTCCGTTCGGAGAAAGGATCGCCAAAGCCGGAACAATTGGCGAAGTTGGTTTCTTTAGTTTTTATCCTTCGAAGAATCTCGGAGCTGCTGGTGATGCGGGGATGATCGTCTGCCGGGATGAGACGCTCGCGAGAAAGTTGCAAACTTTTAGAGAACACGGAATGGAGCCGCGCTATTTTCACCAGGTCATTGGAGGCAATTTTCGCTTGGACGAAATCCAGGCTGCAATTCTGGGTGTTAAGCTTCCATTTTTGGAAAGGTGGGCAGCGGCGCGGCGAGCAGCGGCGGATTTTTATGGCGCAGAATTTGCTCGCGCGGAATTAACGGAAAGAATCACTCCACCCGCCGCGCCTTACCGCGATCGCGGCCTAACGAATCATCACGTCTATCACCAATACGTCATCCGCGCGCCAATGCGCGATGCGTTGCGTGAGCATCTGGACAAACGCGAAATTGAGACGGCGATCTACTATCCGCTAGGGCTCCACGAGCAAAAATGTTTTGCCTATCTCGGCTACAAGAAAGGCGATTTTCCGGAGACGGAGCGCGCCGCGCGCGAAACGCTGGCGTTGCCTATTTATCCGGAGATTTCGCGCGAAGCACAGCGTTACGTCGTTGATGCGATTGCCGAGTTCTACGGCTCACAGCTAGCGAACCAGCCAAAAACGACGTAGATTTCGCCGCTAGGCTTTTGCACTGCGACGCGTCGCGCATCGCTTTTCAGAGACGAAGCCGCCGCTAGTTGCAAGCTGCACGGCGCCAGCCTATATGAATCGCTCGCACCAACGGGTAGGTACCGAAGTGGCCAAACGGGGCAGACTGTAAATCTGCTGGCTTTACGCCTTCGCTGGTTCGAATCCAGCCCTGCCCACTGTCCTGCCGGAACCGCTATTTGCGAACTCGTTAGTGCCCTCTTCGCGGGCCGCCACCTTCGCGACGGCCACCGTATCCGCCGCCGCCACCGTAGCCGCGTCCGCCGCCGCCGGGCGGCCGCTGTTCTCGCGGCCGGGCTTCATTCACGGTCAAGGATCGGCCTTCGATGGACTGGCCATTGAGTTTCGAAATGGCGTTTTGAGCCTCTTCATCCGAACTCATCGTCACGAAAGCGAAGCCACGCGACTTGCCGGTGAATCTGTCCTGCATGAGAGTAACTTCCTGCACGGCTCCAGCCTGTGAGAAAAGCTCCTGCAGTTCGTTCTCGGTAGTGTTGAAGGGAAGATTGCCTACGTATAATTTAGTTCCCATTGAGTTTATTCTGGAAAACGTTGCCAGGTCACTGTTCCCGCTTATCGGATTTCAAATCGTCACTGAATAAACTCAACTGACAATCCACCAACTTCCAAGCTTCGTTTTCGTTTGGGCTCACTTGTAAAATGCTTCCCCTAAGAAAGCAATAGAAATCGCGGGACAATTTTTTCGCTTCGAACCATGGCTAACCCAAGCAGCCCGAATGGAAAAAAGGTCAGTGCCCGCGTCGCCGTTGTGGCCGCAGGCGTGGTCAGCCCATTGGGATTTGGACTCGGCGAAACACTCGAATCGCTGCGCAAGGCGCGAGATTGCGTGAGCCCGGTGACGCGATTTTCGGTCGCGCAATGCCGATGTAGAACCGCGGGTCAAATCCCCGATGACCGCCTGCTTGCTAGCCAAGGTGAGGGGATTCGAGGCCACCGCCTGCATCGCGCGTCGCACATGATGATTCAGGCGCTAAGGGAAGTTGTAACGCAGGAATCTCAATTCAAACCGGAGCTGACAGTAATCGGAACAACAAGCGGCGGCATGTCTTATGGCGAACATTACTACCGCTCATTACGTCAAGCTGAAAAGCTGCGGCATGCGCCAACGTGGATCGCAAATTACCCCGCGCAAAAGCCGGTGATCGACGCGCAGCAGGCCTTTGGAATTTCCGCGCCGTGCCAGGTGATCGCGAACGCATGTGCCTCTGGCACGAATGCGATCGGTCACGCGTTCGAGTGCGTGCGGTCCGGCCGCTATCAGCGCGTCTTAGCCGGCGGTTACGACGCAATCTCGGAAATGGTTTTCGTAGGTTTCGATTCGCTTCAAGCCTCCACGCCTGAGAAATGCCGCCCGTTTGACCGCCATCGCACCGGCATGGTGCTGGGAGAGGGTGCCGCGATTCTGGCGTTAGAAAATCTCGAGAGCGCTCAGCAGCGTGGCGCGCCTGTTCTCGCGGAAATTGTCGGCTACGGCATTTCCACAGACAACTTTCACATTACACAGCCAGACCCTACCGGGGTCGGAGCACGCCAGGCAATGGAGCGGGCTCTCCAGAGTGCGCACGTTTTAGCGAACGAAGTCGATTACATCAATGCACACGGCACAGCCACCGTGTTTAATGACGCAGCTGAGGGAAAGGCAATTAGCGAATTGTTTAATGGCGTTCCGGTAAGCTCGACCAAGAGCATGATGGGTCATTCACTCGGAGCTGCGGGCGCAGTCGAGGCCGTCTTTTGTTTGCTTGCGCTCCAACATCAATTTCTCCCCTCCAACATCAATTTCAGCGCTTCAGACGACGATCTCGATTTAAACATCGTAGCGAACGAAACGCGACCCGCTGTTCTACGCACGGTGCTTTCAAATTCCTTTGGCTTCGGCGGTACCAATGCCTCGATTCTGATGGGTAAATTCCAAGCATGAGTCTCGCGATTGCCGGCATGGGGTGGGTGACACCTCTCGGGCGCGGCGTTGATTCAGTGTGGGAGCAGTTGCTTCACGGTGATGAAGCTTCCGCGACGGCGATCTCTGAAGAGTTCGGGCATCGGCCTTACAGCGTCTTTCGCGTGCCCGAATCCGCGCTAACTGGTTTGGCGCATCCGCGTCTCCGCCGAGCCAGTGTGATTTCGCGATTTGCCGCAGCGGCGGGTTTGGACGCCTTGCGCGCTGCAGGCGTGAAGCTCGATCCGCAGAATGCTGAACGCACCGCGCTCATCTTCGCTATTTCAAACGGCGGTGTGATTTACACGAAGCGTTTTTACCGCGACGTCGTTGACGCGGGCGCGCAGTCCGCCAGTCCGTTGTTGTTTCCCGAAACTGTCTTCAATGCCCCGGCAAGCCATCTTGCGGCGATTCTCGGCGTCACTGGCGCCACCTATACTTTGGTAGGCGACGGAGCGGTTGGGCTCGCAGCGATAAAAATGGCTGAAGACCTCATGGCGAATGAGCCACTTGACCATTGCCTTGTCGTGGGGACGGAAGAAGTCGATTGGCTCTCGTGTGACGCCTATCGGCGATGGCG
>QHNK01000025.1 GCA_003218415.1 Verrucomicrobiota bacterium
ACTCGGGAGTGACAGGCAAAGCTAATGGAAGACGCGATCGTCTACGAAGCAGTCGGCGCTACCGCTTTTGATAAACTTCCAGCGAGGTGATCACATCCAGGGCGCGTTGCAAGACCGGGTCGTGCTGCGGCGGCTTTTCCTGCGACCGCCCACGGCGCTGCTGCGCTGCTTCTGCCGCTTCCACCTCGGGATTGGTTCCGGCCAAGAGTGCCGCTTCGTTCATATGCGGCCGGCCTGCTTCGTAAACAAACGGGTTCATTCCTTTTTCACCGCTCAATTGAAAAATCTGCCGCTTGTCCGCCAGCGACATCTCAACAGGCAAGTCTGGCTTTACTCCCTCGGGGAATAATGAACGCCCTTCGGGCGAAATCAGTTCTGCTACGGCAAGGCGCAGGATTTTGCCGGTCGGCAATGGCAAATCCGAGTATTCGGCCGCGCGACCCGCAGTTGGTTGTCCGATGACTAGCGCTTTGTCGTAAAACCGCAGTGCAGCCGCGATTGCTTCGGCGGCACCGGCCGTGTCGCCATCGGTAAGCACCATCACCAGGCCGCGAAATGCCGGATCACGGTCAGAAGTGAATACGCGATCTTGGCGTCCAGATGGTTTTCGCAAGGTTAAGATCGCTTTCCCCTTCGGACAAAATCGCTTCGCAAATTCCACAGCCAACGCCAAATCATCCGTTGCCTGACTGGCGCGAAGATCGACGACGATCGCATTCACCTTTTTCCCGGCGAAAGCGTTGAGACTCTTGTCCAAGGCTTGAAGATTCGCGCTGTTCAATGACCCGACGCGCACGTAGCCGATGTGCCCTGCGATAATCTCGCTGTAAAAGGCGCTCGGCGCTGAGGCCGATGGGTTCTCCTTGCCGCGCAAAAGCATTACGCCGCGCGGCAGCCGCGCGAGCAGACCTTCAACGGTTGCCCGATTCAATTCTGTGTCGGCGATTGCGTCTGGATCCGTGAAATTACTTTTCAGCAGCGTGATGACCGCCTGTAGATCGGCTGGGCCTAACGAATTGACCAAATCTTCTGTAATCGGTGTGGCAGACGGCGAAGCCGCTGGCAGTGCAGGCGATTTCGACTCCGCCTGCGGCAACCTTCCCGATGGGGACAGTGCAGGCGAAGTAGGCGCCGGCGATTGCGCACCGAGATTCACAGCGAAGATGGAGATGGCGAACGTCGCCTGAAAAAATCGGGACATCACGGTAATTCGTCGATGTTAGCGGCAACAGCACTCAGAGCAATGTCGCGTCTGTAGTGACAATTCTCGAAATGGATTAGGGAGACGGCTTCGTATACGCGTGCCCGCGCGGTTCCGATGGTTGAGCCAAGCGCTGTGACTGCGAGGACGCGGCCTCCCGCAGTCTTAATTTCGCCGGCGTCGCGTTTCGTTCCGGCATGGAAAATTCGGACGTCTTCGAGCTTCACTGCGTCGTCGAGGCCTGAGATCGGTTTTCCAGTTTCGTATTTGCCCGGATAACCGGCGGACGTCAGCACGACTGTGACCGCAGCGCGCGTGTCCCATTCAATCGCGCACTGGTCGATTGTTCCATCAATCGTCGCTTCCAACAACGGCAGCAGATCTGATTTCATCCGGGGCAAAAGCGCCTGAGTCTCCGGGTCGCCGAAACGGCAATTGAACTCCAGCACACGCGCGCCATCGGTGGTGATAATCAAGCCAGGATAGAGAAGTCCGCGAAACTCGACTCGCTGTTGGAGGAGACCACGCAGGAGGGGCTGCATGATTTCCGCCTCGAACTGCGATTGCAATTTGCTGTTCCAATTGTTGGCAGGGCTGAACGCGCCCATCCCGCCCGTGTTCGGCCCCTGATCGCCGTCCAACGCGCGCTTGTGGTCGCGCGCTGAATCCAACAAAAGATAATTCGTTCCGTCCACGAGGGCGTGCAGCGAGCATTCCGTCCCGCGCAAAAATTCCTCAATCACGATGCGCCGGCCTGCGTCGCCGAAGCAGCGTTGATTCATCATCTCGTCAATTGTCGATTGTGCCATGGCGGCATCGGCGGCAATGGTTACGCCTTTGCCGAGCGCCAGGCCGTCCGCTTTGATGACCACGGGAAAGGTCGCTCGCTCGCAGTAACGAAGCGCCTCGCCGCTGTCTGAAAACGTTTTCGCTTCCGCGGTCGGAATTCTCTGGGCGCGCATCAGTTCTTTCGCGAAAATTTTGGACGACTCTATGCGGGCCGCCGATTTGGTCGGACCAAACGCGCGCAATTTTTCGGCTGCAAACAGATCGACAATTCCTGCGGCAAGCGGATCGTCTGGGCCAACCACTGTTAAATCGACACGATTTTCTTTCGCGAACCGAACGAGCGCGTCCAAATCACTCGCGGCAATCGCGACGTTCTGGGCGATTTCGGCAGTGCCCGCGTTTCCCGGCGCGCAGAAAATTCGCTCCGCATGCGGCGATTGCCGCAATTTCCATGCAAGAGCGTGTTCGCGTCCGCCGCTCCCAATGACCAAAATCTTCATCGACTGTGCATTTGCAGCGGGACTGTAGAGGCAGCCGTGTCGGCTGCAACACAGCGACCTCCGCAGGCGGCACGCCTGCCGCTACAATCGAAACGCATCACCGCGATTCAGCGGGCTGGATCGGCAACTCCAATTTCTCAGTGTGCCGAATGACCGTGAGGCTGGCTCTGACACCGATTTGTTCGCTGACCAAGACCTTGTGTAGGTCGTGCACGCTCCCAATGGGCTGCCTATTGAACGCCACAATCAGATCGCCCTCGCGCAAACCAGCGCGTTCGGCGGGACTGTCCTTCTCGACTGAAACGACGAGCACACCGGTTTCGAGCGGCAAATTATAGAATCGAACCACGCGCCGATGCAGCGGCACATTTTGACCGGCAACGCCAATATAGCTGCGCCGGATTCTTCCGTCGCGAATCAGCCAACCGGCGACGAGCCTGGCGGTGTTGCTCGCAATGGCAAAGCAGATGCCTTGCGCCGGGCGAATCATTGCCGTGTTCACGCCGATCACTTCCCCTGCGGAGTTGACGAGCGGTCCGCCGGAATTGCCCGGATTCAGTGCCGCGTCGGTCTGAATGATGTTGTCGATCAAACGACCGGATTGCGAATACATCGAGCGACCGAGCGCGCTGATCACGCCCGCGGTCACGCTTGCCTGGAAACCGAACGGGTTTCCAATCGCGATTGCCAGCTGGCCAACCCGCAAGTTTTCGGAATCGGCCAGGCGCACGTGAACCAACTGCGGCGCATCGATCCGGATCACTGCCAGATCGGTTTCTGGATCATCGCCAATGAGCTGTGCCGGGTAATCGCCTCCGCCCGAAAGATTCACGACGATGCGAGTTGCAGCGTGGACAACATGGCTGTTGGTCAAAATGAAACCGTCGGGTGTAATTACAAATCCCGAACCGTTCCCGGCGATGTCGCGGGGCTGATTTTTGGTCCGTTGTTGGACTTCGATGTTCACCACGGAAGGCGCGACGCGTTCAACCGCGCTCACCACCGCGCGCGAGTATTCGTCTAAGAGCGCTGGGTCAGATGCCCTTGTTGCCGTCTCATTACACAAAGGGCGTTCCGAGTTCGCTTCGTCAAACAAGAATTCGGGTCGCGCAGCCCGTTCGAAATTCGTCGTTGTCATATATGAAAATTTCGAGCTTACCAATCCACTCGTCAACTACAGGTCAATCCAATCTATACATACCATTTGGAATGTTGCACGCCGCTGGTGCTTGGATTAAAAGAAGGCATGGCTAAGACGGCTTCTCCTCCGTCGGTCCTGGAACCGCAATGCCCCTCACGATTTGTACTCGAGCGGATTGCCGACAAATGGACGGCGCTCGTTATTCAGATCCTGGCGCGCGGAACGATGCGTTATGCCGAACTGCAACGCGCGATTGGCGGGATTTCGCAAAAGATGCTCACCCAGACTTTGCGCAGCCTCGAGCGCGACGGGCTCGTGCAACGCAAAGTGCATCCAGTCGTGCCGCCGAAAGTGGAATACTCCCTCACGAGATTGGGTCGGACCTTGATTGAGCCGTTGCACGCGCTTTGCCGCTGGTCGGAAAAACACCTGGCTGAACTTCAGGCGAATCGCGCGCGGGCGAAGGTCAGAGCTGTAGCCGCGGTCGCTGACCGGGGCTGACAATGCCTGTTGAGCGGCCGGGGTCAACGCCCTGGCTACAAGCTCTCAGGCAATCCAGTCACGCCACACAAGGAGATCGAAATAATCTGCCAACTGCCAGAAGAAACAGATTACCGAAAAGCCGTATCGTGCCGGCCATTCCTTAGCAGGTCCGCCCAGACGCGCTGCGCAGGTCTTCAGCTCCTTCTTGAAAAACTTGGCCAGATGCGAGCGCACCTGGCTCGTGAGCGGCAGCTTTTCCGTTCCGACCCAGCTGTTGTAATCCGCGCTCAGTTGGCCGCTTGGCTTGTCCGGATCGGCACCTAGGAAACGGAGGATGGAGCGTCGTAGTTCAGTCGGGTTTGTTTGCAGATCATCAAAGAAATAAACGCGAAACCGGTCTGGATGAACGTAGCGTTTCCAGCGCTTGAGGACCGCGGTCGGGTACGAGCGCAAACGCATCCCTCGGCGGAGCAAATTCCGATTGACTTCGTTAATATTGGTCACGTCGAAGGGCTCAATCTGCCGGTAATGCACTTCCATCGACAAGTGGGACCAGAATCTCTGCACTGGATCACGCGCAAGGAAGATCACTTTTAAGTTTGGGAAATATCGGACGATTTGGCGAATGAGTTTGCTGCTTAGCGTCGAATAATTTGGCGAAATGTCACCGGAGAGGAGCGATCCCTTGGGTTCGAACAGCCTGCCGTAGTTCTCGAGATCCACATACGGTTTGGCGCTGAGGCTGTTTAGGCTCTCCAAAAAGCGAAGATCGCGCTCGTCTTTGCAGCGCGGAGGAGGTGAGCGTTGAACCCTGCTCAGCTGATCAAAATAATGCAGTTCCTTTATAGGCGGCATCCAGAAGTCCGGATGGGAGTCGAGCTGCCGATAAAGCCATGTCGTTCCGCTTTTGTGCGCTCCGACGCACATGAAATCGGGCTGTGCAGGCCTCGTCAAAGGCCGCTTTTTTTCGCCATCGTCGCTGGCGCGCGCGTTAAATGGCAAAGCCCAATGCACCCTTCCATTATGCTCTGTCCCGTACCGAAAACGCAAGAATGCGAATTTGAACTTCTGACCCCATTGATGACAAGCGTGGCAACAGTACGATTCGCGCAATGTCGATGCCCAGGTGGCTCGAGCCGCTGACCGTCAGAATTGCTTTGCATGGCCGCCCAGTTTGGGTCTATCCTGAAACTTCGCTTATGGACGTGAGTGGCAGTATCCGTGCGATCCTGAATCAAAAAAGCGACGAGGTTTTCTCGATTTCGCCGGATGCAACAGTTTTCGAAGCCATTGAAATGATGGACGCGAAGAATGTCGGCGCGCTGTTGGTGATCAAGCAGGAGCGTTTGGTCGGCGTCATTTCCGAACGCGATTACACGCGCAAAGTAGTCCTGCGAGGCAAGCGCTCGCGCGAAGCAAAGGTTGCCGAGATCATGTCAACCAATGTGTTCACGACACATCCGCGTGAAGGCGTAGATGAATGTCTGCGTATCATGACGGACAAGCATATTCGACATCTGCCGGTGCTCGATGGCGACAAGGTTGTGGGCGTGATTTCCATCGGCGATCTGGTCAAGCACGTCATTTCCTGCCAGCAAGCCGCGATCGCCCATCTGGAAAGCTACATCCACGGCGGTTACTTGGGATGATTCTGTAGCGGCATCGTTGATGCCGGGCCGCGATCACCGATCGCGGCTACAACGTCCAAACTGTTTTCCCGCCTACAATCGTTCGCACGGCGCGGCCCTTGAGTTTCCAGCCGTCGAACGGCGAATTGCGCGAGGCCGATTGAAACTGATCAACTCTGACCGTCCACTCCAACTCCGGATCGATCAGCGTCACGTCAGCGTGCGCGCCAATCGATAGCGTGCCTGCGTTAATCTTCAACAAACGCGCCGGTTCGACGGTGTACATCGCGATCAACTGGGCCATGTCGATCTTGCGATGCTTATGCACGAGTAGGTCGAGAAATAGTCCAAGCTCCGTCTCCAACCCGATGATGCCGAATGGCGCTGCATCGAATTCCACTTCCTTTTCGAAATCCGCATGCGGCGCGTGATCGGAACACAGGATCGAGAGTGTTCCGTCGGCGATTCCTTCCAGCAGCGCGTTCACGTCCGCTGGCGATCGCAGCGGCGGATTCATTTTGCAATTCGTATCAAAATTTTGGATCGCTTCATCAGTTAACGCGACGTGATGCGGGCAAACTTCGCCGCTGATTTTGACGCCGCGCGTTCGGGCGTCACGAAGCAGCCGCACGCTTCCGGCTGTGCTGATGTGCTGGCAATGAATCGGATGATCGCAGAGTTCCGCGAGCAAAATGTTGCGCATGACAATCGCTTCTTCGCCGACGGAAGGCCAGCCCGGTAACCCGAGCAGTGTGCTCCAATAACCCTCGTGCACGACGCCGTTGCCGACCAGATCGTAATCCTGACAATGATCGAGCACGGGCACACCAACCATGCGCGCATACTCGACCGCACGCCGCATTACTTCGTGATTTTGAATACAGTGGCCATCGTCCGTGATCGCAACTACGCCTGCCTGCGCGAGTGAACCAATCGGCGCGAGTTCTTCGCCGGCCAGATTTTTCGAAATCGCGCCGGTCGGCAAAACGTTGACGCAAGCGACAGCGGCCGCGCGATCCTTTATCCATGTAATTGTGCCCGGGTTATCTGGAACAGGAGAGGTATTCGGCATGCAAACGATCGTGGTAAAACCGCCGGCTGCTGCCGCGCGCGCGCCCGACTCAATCGTTTCCTTGTGGCTGAATCCTGGCTCGCGCAAATGCACATGCAAGTCGATCAACCCGGGCGCCACGATGAGACCTTTCGCGTCGATCTCGTCAATTTCGGATTTCGGATTTCGGATTTCGGATTTGGAGGCGACGATCTTTCCATCGCTGATATAGACGTCGCCGACCTCATCCCGCTTGTTCGCGGGATCGATTACTCGACCGTTGCGAATGATCATTGCGCTCATTGAGTTGAAATTCCTCCGCACAAAAACAAAACGGCCATGCGAACAGCGAGACCATTAGTGACTTGGTCGAGAATGACGCTTTGCACTCCGTCAGCGACGTCGCTGTCGATCTCGACCCCACGATTGATCGGGCCGGGATGCATGATGAGACAATCCGGCTTCAAAAGTTTTGCGCGCGCTTTCGTCAGGCCAAATAGGCGGATGTATTCGCCGAGCCCCGGAAAATATTCCCTCCGCTGGCGTTCATGCTGGATCCGCAAAAGGTTCACGACATCCGCTTTCGGCAGCACGTCATCGATCTTGTGTGAAACTTCGACCCCGAGTTTTTCAAAATCGCGCGGGATGAGAGTGCTCGGTCCTACGAGTGTGACGCGCGCGCCGAGCTTGAGCAGCCCGAAGATGTTCGAGCGCGCGACGCGG
>QHNK01000199.1 GCA_003218415.1 Verrucomicrobiota bacterium
AAGCGAGAAAAACAATCAACTAAAGACTAATATGAACACACAAAATCAGAATGGATACATGCTGCTGTTTCGCGGGAACGACTGGCACAAGAGCCTTTCGCCGGAAGAAACGCAGAAAGTGACAGACCAATGGATGGCTTGGTTCCGGCGGCTGACCGAGCAGGGCAAAGCCATCGCCGGCAACCCGCTCGAACGCGAAGGCAAGATCGTCTCGGGCAAAAACCGCGTGGTCTCGGATGGCCCATTTGCAGAATCGAAGGAAGCGATTGGGGGCTACTTCTTGCTCGACGTTGCCAGTCTCGATGAAGCGGCGGCAATTGCGCAGGAGTGCCCAGGCTTGCCATACGGTGTACGCATCGAGGTCAGGCCCGTCGCGGGCGAATGTCCGCTGGCGAGCGAGCTCAAGCGCGAAGCGGAGTTTGCCACCGTCTGAGTAAAGCGGAGATCCCGTCACCTTACGCTCATCGCGGCGGGCGCGACGTCAACCAGTGGGTTGACCGCGCCTGCCGTGGATAAATTCGCCCTTAAAAGGCAAGCGAAATCATTCACCAAATCAGAAAGTATCAAATATGCCACGCGTTGTTCACTTCGAAATTTACACGGAGAATCCTGAAGCCGTCCGCCCGTTCTACGAGGACGTTTTCGGCTGGAAGTTCCAAAAGTTTGGTGGCCCGCTTGATTACTGGCTTGTCACGACCGGTGACGACAAGCAGCCGGGGATCAACGGCGGCCTCGCGCGGCCCCGGGAAGGCCAGAGTCCCGGCACGTTGAACACAATTGGGGTTTCATCGCTTGATCAATCGGTAAAAAAGATTGTGCAAGCTGGTGGCCGAATCTGCGTGCCAAGGATGGCAATCCCTGAAGTCGGCTGGCTCGCTTACGCAGAGGATCCGGCCGGTAACGTGTTCGGAATCATAGAGCCGGATACAAACGCAAAATAATCGGACGACCACGTCAGCAACACACGACCACAACGAAAAGAGAAGAAGTTCATGTCAGTAAACACCATCCGACTACACCGAGTGGTCCGGGCAATGCCGGAGAAAATTTACCGCGCGTTTCTGGACCCCGACGCAATGGGCAAATGGCTTCCGCCAAACGGATTCACCTGCAAGGTTCATCAGATGGACGCGAAAGTTGGCGGCAACTACAGAATGTCGTTCAAGAATTTTACGACTGGCAAGAGCCATTCCTTCGGCGGAACCTATGTCGAACTGACGCCGCACGAACGCATTCGCTACACGGACAAATTTGATGATCCAAATTTGCCGGGCGAGATCCAAACGACGATCACGCTAAAGAAAGTTTCATGCGGAACTGAATTGAACATTGTACAGGAAGGCGTGCCCGCTGTGATTCCCGCCGAGGCGTGCTATCTCGGCTGGCAGGAATCGCTCGTCCTGCTGGCGAAACTTGTTGAGGCTGAGATTCCTGATTAGCAGAAGACGCTCATGAAGATTCCGTTTACCGGCGGCTGCGCATGCGGCGCGATTCGTTACGAATGCGCTGGCGAGCCAATCATGATGCTCAAATGCCATTGTCGTGATTGCCAACAGTTGACGGGCAGCGCATTTGTTCCCGCAGTGTTGGTGCCAGCCGAGGCGTTTCGATTGACGCGCGGACAACTGCGCTACCATTTTACGCCCAGCATTGCCCGCGGAAAACACAAGCGCGGTTTTTGTCCCGAATGCGGATCGCGAGTTACCGGCGGCGAATTTGAAGAGCAGTCGCAGTTCGTCGGAATTCTGGCCGGCACCTTGGATGATCCGAGTTGGTTTCATCCGCAGATGGACATTTTCGTTTCGGACGCGCAACCGTGGGATCAAATGGATCCCGCGATTCCGAAATTCGACCAGTATCCGCCATCATCAACAAAGGAATAGACAAAGATGCCAAAAATCACGCCGTTCTTGTGGTTCGACCATCAAGCCGAGGATGCAGCGAGGTTTTACACGTCCATTTTCAAAAATTCCAAGATCGGGAGAATTCTTCGCTACAGCGAAGGAGTAGCCAAAGCCACTGGGCAGCCGGCGGGATCAGTGCTGACCATTGAATTCGAAATCGAAGGCCAGAAATTCGTCGCGCTTAATGGCGGGCCGCAGTTCAAATTCAACGAATCAGTCTCTTTCGTCGTGAACTGCGAGACGCAGGAAGAAGTGGATTATTTCTGGGAGAAACTCACCGCTGATGGCGGCGAGGAGTCAGCGTGCGGCTGGCTGACGGACAAATTCGGTTTGTCGTGGCAGGTCGTCCCCACTGTTTTGATCGACATGTTGCACGATGAAGATTCCGAAAAATCCGAACGGGTCACGAAGGCAATGCTTCAAATGAAGAAGATCGATATTAAAACGTTGAAAGAGGCTTATGAACAGTGACGCGGTTCATGCGCAACCTCGGTAGGATTTGGCCCACTAAACACGCGAAATTACACGAAAATGTTAGAGATAACTTTCTCTTTCATTCGCCTGATTCGTGTGTTTCGTGGGAAAAACTTAAATTATGAGCAAAGTTCGAGTTTTAGTTGGCACAAGGAAAGGCGCGTTCATCCTGACTTCGGACGGCGCGCGTAAACGATGGAAAGTCAGCGGCCCGCATTTCGCGGGCTGGGAGATTTATCACATGAAAGCTTCGCCGGTTGATCCCGATCGAATCTACGCCTCGCAGACCAGTGGTTGGTTTGGGCAGATCATTCAGCGCTCGGATAACGGCGGCAAAACCTGGAACACGCCGGGCAGCAGCGCCGAGGAACTGAGCGGTCCGGACGGCACCCCCAAGGGCGAGAGTAACAAGTTCGTTTACGACACGTCGCCTGAAACCGGGAAACCACTCACGACGCACCAGTGGTATGACGGCACGCAGCATCCTTGGGAATTCAAACGCGTCTGGCACTTGGAACCATCGCTCCACGATCCCGATCACGTTTATGCAGGCGTGGAAGATGCCGCGTTG
>QHNK01000197.1 GCA_003218415.1 Verrucomicrobiota bacterium
CGCCTGGGTTGTTGTTTGTCCTTGCCGCGTCAGTGGGAGTAACTTACTTCTGGGCAACGCGCATCCTGCGTCTGCTCGGCGTCGCCGGGCTGTTCGCTGTGGTCCTGGCCGCGGTAGTTCTCGCCTCTCCAATTTCGGTTTTTTTCTACCAGGAGTGGTACCATGGATTCCACGTCGAGGATCTCGCCCCCGCGTTATGTTTACTCCTGTTCTATTTCCTGCTTCAACGGCGGCTGATTCCGTCAATCGTGACCGCCCTCGTCGTCATTAGTGTCAAAGAAGATGCGCCAATCGCGGCGGCCATGGTCGCGATCGTAGCAGGGGTTGAAACATGGATTGCGTCAGCAGGTAAACCCGCGCGCTGCCGTTTTAACCGGCCTGCGGCGATCGTACTTCTGTTGTCAGTTTCCGCAATTCCCCTTCTGCTGGCAGTTTCCTTTTCGCAGCCGCCGACAACGTACGCACCTCACTCGGTTGACCGAATCAGTATTGTGAAGCCGGGAACTCTATCCAGTGAGGGAGCTCTCTTCGCTTTCGTCCTATCAAACATCGCTGATTGGCTTGGGAGCGAGGTTGTCCGTCAATGGCTTTGGGTTATGGTCGTAGGTAGTTTTGCGACAATCTTGTTGCGGCCGTACTACTTGATTGCCGGTGTTCCCACGACCCTAGTGGCATGGCTGCAGAACCAAAACGATCTTCTCTTATGGGCCCCTAGGCTTTATTCTACAGCGGCGCTCCTTTGGTGTGTCACCCTGGTAGGGTTTGCTTCCATTGCGCGTGGAATAACATTGGACAAAAGATGGGGCCAGGGGGCGGTGCTTGCGGCCGCGGTTGCAGTCATAGCGCTGTCGGCATTTGATCAACTGGCTCTGGTGCCGATGGCGCGCAACGCGTATCTGCTTCGCTCCGCTAGTCACTATTCGCCGGCGGAGCGGCGACAAGCAGACGAGCTGTTCGCGCGCTATCGCACTGAAGGCAAGCCCGACGAACCTGTCGTTGCCTCAGCCCGGTTGTTCCGCTATGCGCAGGACCGAAACCTTTTCTGGCTGAACCGCCTGCACGACCGGCCTCCGCCCGTGTGGATGCTTGGCGATAGCGAGGAGGAATTTGTCCCGCTCAGGATCAGCTCAGATAGAATAGGCGTGAGGTCCGAAATTGATCCGGAAGACTACACACTGATTGATCGTCGCGGCCGTTTCGTTTTGCTCAGGAAAAAGCAGTAGCATTTTGTTTTTCTGTAGCGGCAGCCGTGCCGGCTGCAACATCAACGTCGGCACGCAGGCGACCCGCCTTCGGTCGCCGCGGCGACCTTCGGCGTGGCAGGCACGCGTGCCACTACAGCAAACAAAAACACCCAGCTACTTGCTGCCAAGTAGCTGGGTTGAATTAATTAAACTAAACGAGCCAGCTTATCTAAAGTTAAACTTCTTTTCTTACAAAAAGGGATCGACCAGCTCGATCGTGGAGAAGGTATCCCACACGAAGAGATCAAGCGACAGCTCGCTACATGGCTTGCAAAATAACGTCGCGAGAGAGTACACCGTTTGCGCGTAACCACTTTTCCTCGGGAACCGACTGTGGCACGTGCTGGACGAAAATGACGCGGGCACGGCCAGCAATCAGCGCATATAGTCAGTCAGGCGTCGGTTCCGTTTGCAGGGAACCGGCGAACGAAGCAAGCAGGACCAGTGGCACAACGCGCAATACCGAGCACGGCTGAGCGACGTTCATGCACATGAATTATATCGGAAGGACTGTTCGCAGACGCGGCATGCTCCTTTAGCGCATTGGCACTAACTCGGCGCATGATTTCGGCCCGGAGCACTTGACTGTCATTGACGCTTCACGACTCTTGGCGACGGACTATTCATGACGCGTCTTCGACACTTCGGCCAAGCTACGCCACTTCTTCGTTATTCTGATTGGATCGCTGCCGCTCTGGTAACATTGTGCGCAGTGTATTTGCACGCGCTTTTTTTCCTGAATGCCGGAGGGCTATGGCGGGACGAAGTCGAGCTTGTGCATTTATCGCTGCTGCCGTCGTTTTCGGAGGTGTGGCAAAACCTGCCACATGATTCCTGCCCGGTTCTCATGCACCTCGTTTTGCGCGTATGGTCGGCCGCGGCCAGCCTCGGAAATACGGACCCTGGTCTGCGTGTCCTGGGTTTGTACGTCGGGTTGTTTTTGCTGCTGGCGTTTTGGTTTGCCAGTTGGACAATGCGTAAAGGCGCGCCGCTGCTAGCCGTAACACTCGCCGGCTTGAATATGACGATGATCCGCGCGGGAGATTCGCTCCGCGGTTACGGTCTAGGCTCAGCCCTGGCGGTGCTCACGCTGGCACTTATCTGGCGGTTAGCTTGCCGTCCCAGCGTGGCAGCTTTTTCCTGCGCAGTTGCGGTCGCAGTGTTGAGTGTTCAGGCGCTTTACCAAAATGCCTTCTTGCTGTTCGCCGCGTGCTGCGGCGGATTTGTGCTATGCGCCGTGGAACGGCGGTGGCGTGACACGCTTCCAATTTTCGCTGTAGGAGCCGCTGCAGCAGTTTCGTTGCTGCCTTACGTTCCGTTGATCGCGGGTGCGCATTGGTACGTCATGTACAAGGTTGGTTTTCGTTTTTCGTACGGATGGAAGCAGTTCTCTGAGGCGACCGGTTCCCCGCTGACGGTTTTCAGCTGGGTTTGGGTTGCACTATGGATAGGGGGAGTCGTAGCGACAATTTTTCTCCTTTTTTGGCGCCGCGATCGTCTTCCAGAGCATGTCCGGCGGCTGATTCTAT
>QHNK01000198.1 GCA_003218415.1 Verrucomicrobiota bacterium
TCCACCTCGGTGGCGCTGATCAAAAACGTGATCTCCGAACCGATACTGCGGTCGAGCAGTTCGGACAATTCTTCCAGCGCGGACTGCACTGCCGCTGAGCGCGCCTTCTGGTCGTCGCCGAGAAAGTTCGCGTTCTTCAGCCAAACTAATTTTGTGCTGCCGAAAAACGGCAACGTTTGCAGCGCCTCGATTGTCGATCTTATTCGCGCGGCGGCCTGATCCGCGTTATCTGCGGCGGCATCGATGATTTCCAATCCAAAGTCGCCAGCGCCCGGCGGCGTCAATTTCACCGCCAGCTCCGCGGCAACGTGTTTCACTTCCGCTTCATCCGAACCGACGACTGCGTAGATGTTTGCGGTCGCGGTCTTTGCTTTGGTCTTAGACACTGCCATTTCCATTGCACGCGCAGCGAACATCCACAAGGTACGAGCACCGAGTTGTAGCCACGGCCCTGTGGGCCGTCTCTTCTCGCACTTTAATAGGACGTCGCACAGCGACGTAGCTACAGCTCACACTCGCGAGCGACGGCGCCCGGCGTTGCGCGTGTATTTCACCGCCCGTCGTTTCGGTTCGATTTTGTCGATGCCGACACCGCTCTTCACTTCCATGATTTGATCACGTAAAAGGGCGGCGCGCTCGAATTCCAGATTCGCCGAAGCCTCTTGCATTTCCTCCTCAAGCTCGCGCAGCAATTCAGTCACGTTGAAATCGCCGCCGGCTTCGCGAATTACCGACGCGGCGATTTCGCGACCGCGCAAGATTGTGTGCAAACTCTCCTGCACAGCGCGCCGAACCGTTTGCGGCGTGATGCCGTGTCTTTCGTTGTAATCCATCTGCTTGGCACGCCGGTATTCAGAAATCGACATCAGCGCTTCCATGCTCTGAGTAACGATGTCTGCAAAGAGCACGACTTCGCCATTGACGTGACGCGCGGCGCGACCGGCGGTTTGGATGAGTGAAGTCTGGCTTCGCAAAAATCCTTCCTTGTCCGCGTCGAGAATGCAGACGAGCGAAACCTCGGGAAGATCGAGCCCTTCGCGGAGCAAATTGATTCCGACAAGGATGTCGAAATCCGCCGCGCGCAATCCCCGCAAAATTTCCACCCGCTCGATCGCGTCGATGTCGCTATGCAAGTAGCGGACTTTCAATCCGACATCGCGCAGGTAATCGGCGAGATCTTCTGCCGTTCGTTTCGTCAGCGTTGTCACCAGAATCCGCTCCCTTTTTTCCACTCGCTGACGGCAAAGCTCAATCGTGTCATCGATCTGATTCTTAAGTGGCTTTAGAGTAATCTTTGGATCGAGAAGTCCAGTAGGACGAATGATCTGCTCGACCACGAGCGGCGCGCCCGGCGTGTCCACATCAAATTTTTCCGACGGCTCATCAGTGGGCGAGATGCGCGGCGCTCTGTGAGCGCCGTCTGTCCGTCGGTCATAGACCGCCGCTACAGATTCACCAGCGACGAGCGCCGGAACCAATTCCTCTTCGCCAATCCGCTGTCGTCGATGTGGGATGTATCCCTTATTGCCAACCACGCTGTTTTGAATTTCAAATTCTGCCGGTGTCGCGCTTACGTAGATGATCTGGTTCGTCGCCTTCATGAACTCGTCGAAATTGAACGGACGATTATCGAGCGCGCTTGGCAGGCGAAAGCCGTAATTTACCAGTACAGTCTTGCGCGAGCGGTCGCCTTCATACATCCCGCCAATTTGCGGGATGGTTGCGTGCGACTCATCGATCACAACCAAAAAATCTTTCGGGAAAAAGTCGATGATGGTGTAGGGCTTCGAGCCAGGCGGGCGGCCTGACAAATGTCGCGAATAATTCTCGATCCCGTTGCAGAAACCCATTTCCTGCAACATTTCCAGGTCGTATTCGGTGCGCATCCGCAGCCGTTGCGCCTCGAGTAGTTTGCTCTGGGATTCCAATTCGACAATGCGTTGTTCCAGTTCTTCGCGAATCGTGCGCAGCGCGCGATTCAGCTTGTCCGCCGGGGTCACGAACTGTTTGGCCGGATAAAATGTGATCACACTGAGTGATTCGTGCGCGTGACCGGTCAAGGGATCGAATCGCGTGATCGCATCAATTTCGTCGCCGAAGAATTCGAGCCGGATTCCTTCTTCATCGGCGCTGCCCGGATAAACCTCCACCACGTCGCCTCGCACACGAAATCGCCCGCGGGCGAAATTCACATCGTTGCGCTCATAGAGCATGTCGATCAAACGACCAAGCACGGCCTCGCGCGAGATTTGCTGACCGCGTTTTACAGTGAGCAGCATGTTCAGATAATCTTCCGGCGACGTGATTCCGTAGATGCAAGAGACGCTGGCGACCACGATGGTGTCGCGGCGCGAGAGAAGGGCGCTGGTGGCCGCCAGTCGCAGACGCTCGATCTCTTCGTTGATCGAAGAATCCTTCTCGATGTAAGTGTCGGAACGAGGGATGTACGCTTCCGGCTGATAATAATCGAAGTAGCTGACGAAATACTCCACCGCGTTACGCGGGAAGAACTGTTTGAACTCTGAGTAAAGCTGCGCCGCAAGCGTTTTATTGTGCGAAATGACTAGCGTAGGCCGGTCCAACTCCTGGATCACGTTCGCAATCGTAAAAGTTTTACCGGAACCCGTGACACCGAGCAGTGTCTGATGGCGATTACCCGCCTCAACAGACTTCAAGAGCTTGGCGATTGCCTGCCCCTGGTCACCTCGTGGTTTGTAGCTCGACTCAAGTTGAAACGGCATCTAATAATCTACACTCCAAAACGAATTCGCGCTTGTGAAAGGCGGCTGCTGAGAATCTCTATGCCTGCTGAGTTTGAACCCGAGGTTCAGTTAGAAATCGGTCATGTCTTATTCATGGACATCGTCGGTTACTCGAAGTTGCTCATTAACGAGCAACGTGAGCAGTTGCGAACGCTCAACGAAATCGTTCGGGGAAGCGCGCAATTTCGTGCGTCTGATGCAGCCGGGAAGCTAGTTCGACTTCCGACAGGCGATGGAATGGCGCTGATCTTTCCCGACAGCGTTGAAGCGCCTGTGCGTTGCGCGCTGGAAATCAGCGAGGCACTTAAAAAGCACCCGCAAATTCAGGTGCGGATGGGAATTCACTCAGGACCGGTGAGTGAGGTTACGGATGTGAACGAACGGGCAAACATCGCCGGCGCGGGAATCAACATCGCACAGCGTGTGATGGACTGCGGCGATGCGGGGCACATTCTTCTCTCAAAACATGTTGCCGAACATCTTGAACATTATGCGCGATGGCGGCCGCTCCTGCATGAATTAGGTGAGTGCGAGATCAAGCACGGCGCAAAAATATCCGTGGTGAATCTT
>QHNK01000001.1 GCA_003218415.1 Verrucomicrobiota bacterium
GCGCAAATGCAATAGCAATTTTAGCTTGGCGGCTGCAGGAACCTGAATCCGGATTGCGTTTCTTCGTGTTTCAACCGATAGAACACCATCGTGGGACAACAACGCCGTGTACGAGCCAAACGCAAGCGAAGACGAGCTTATTTGCAGCGCAAGAAGGCAACGTTGCGGGCCAGCGGGGCGCGCGCGGCGCCAGGCAAGCAGCGTGCAAAGAACGAGCCGGACACAACGGAGTAGTTTTAAGCTAATTGTTCTGCGAAGCTCCGCTTTGCTGGGTGATTCATAGGATCTCGCAATGCCGGAGCGGGCTCGTTATCTGATCGTCGATGGGCACAGTGTTATTTTTGCCTGGCCTGAGTTGCACAAGCTTCACGCGCGCCGTTCCTCGCTGGCCCGCGAAGCGTTAGTTAAACAGTTGCGAGATTACCAGGATTGGACTGGTGTGCGCGTGGTCGTCGTTTTCGATGGCACAGGGAGAAAGACGAGCGCGACTTCCGAGCCGGGCGACGTGCAGATTTTCTATTCGCGGAGCGGCCAGTCGGCCGATGCGATTATTGAAAGATTGGCCAGCAAATACGCAAAACGCTTCGAGCTGATGGTGGCCACTTCCGATTCGATGGAAGCCGAGACTGTGCAGGCGTGTGGCGCAGAATGGATTTCTCCTAAAGCGTTGCGCGGGCTTCTTTCCAATGCGCGACGAGCCTAGAGTCCCAATTTCTTTTCGAGTTCTTTCACGCGCGCGAGGAGTTTTCCAAGACGACGAACCCAGGCGATTTGGCGTCTAGCTTCGGGCATCGGCATCGCCGGGTAGCCAAACCATGTGCCCCCCGGAATGCTCTTAGAAACACCGCTTTGCGCTGCAATCCTGCTGCCATCGGCGATCTCGACATGCCCCACGATACCGACTTGGCCAGCCATTTGTACGTACTCGCCCACGCGGGTGCTTCCCGAAATTCCAGTCTGGGCGGCGATAACGGAATTTTTCCCGATTACTACGTTGTGCGCGATCTGCACGAGATTGTCGATCTTTACGCCCTGTTGAATCCAGGTCCGGCCAAAACGAGCGCGGTCGACGGTCGTGTTCGCGCCGATTTCGACATCGTCATCGATTTGGACAATCCCGAGTTGCGGAATTTTCTTGTGCTTGCCATCCACCATCTCAAATCCAAAACCGTCCGCGCCGATCACCACGCCGCTGTGAATAATCACACGCGACCCAATGCGCGTTCGCTCCCGGATTGTTACCAGCGGATAAATCAGGCACGCCGCCCCAATCACGGTGTCGTGGCCAATATATGATCCTGCTCCAATGACTGCATCGTCGCCGACTCTGGCGCCCGCTTCAATAACTGCGTAAGGCTGGATCGACACACGTTCTCCGAGCCGGGCGCTTGGATCAACAACAGCGCTTGGGTGGATGCCAGCCGCGAATGCGATCGGTTTCGGCGCGAATTTGAGCACGACCTGTTCGAATACCTTAATAGGATTGGCAACGCGAATCTGCGCGGTTGCAATCGATTCGGCAAAATCAGGCGGAACGAAGACTGCCGAAGCGCGTGTTTTGCGCAGGAGCGTTCCATACCTTGGGTCCGAGTAAAAGCTGATTTCTCCCGGTACGGCTTCACCGAGCGAGGCCGCGCCGGTGATTTGCAGCGATGGATCGCCCACCAGCTCGCCACCGCACATCTTCGCCAGTTCTTGAAGAGTAAAGGTCACCGAGGCGTTGAAGCGTTAAATCGTTGAAGCGGATCGGCGGTCACAGACCGCCGCTACAGATCGCCGCTTCGCCGACTCGCCGTTTCGCGGTTTCATTCCTGTTTCCAGCGCGGCGGACGTTTTTCGATGAAAGCCTGCACGCCTTCGAGCGCCGCCTCGTCCATCATGTTGCAGGCCATGGTCTGACTACCTGCTTCATACGCGGCTGCGATACCCAATTCGACTTGCTTGTAAAAGAATTCCTTCCCCATCGCCACTGCGATGCGCGGTTTGGCGACAATGGTGGCTACCAGTTTTTCGAGCTCGGCGTCGAGCTGTTCGGGTTCTGCAACGCGATTGACCAAGCCGCGCTGCTTCGCCTCCTGAGCGCTGATAAATTCTCCGGTTACGAGCATTTCAAACGCCGCTTTGCGCAAAATGTTGCGGGAGAGCGCCACACCTGGCGCAGAGCAAAAGAGCCCGAGGTTCACACCGCTCACAGCAAATTTTGCTGTGCTCGACGCGACGGCGAGGTCGCACATCGCCACCAACTGACAACCCGCCGCGGTGGCGATCCCTTGGACGCGCGCAATCACCGGCACGGGCAACCGTTGGATGGTAAGCATCATGTCAGAGCATTGCGCAAAGAGTCGTTTGTAGTAATCGAGCGACGGCGCCGCGCGCATTTCCTTCAAGTCATGGCCGGCGCAAAAGGCTTTGCCCTCAGCAGCGAGAACGACCACGCGCACGGATTCATCCTGAGCCATCGCGTCGAGCTCGCGCTGTAACGCTGCCAGCATCTCCTCGGACAAGGCATTGAAGGCGTGCGGCCGGTTTAGTGTCAAAGTGACCACGCCGCGCGCGTCCCTGCTTCGCAAGAGCACGGGCTCTTTAGTCCCGAGGACTTTCGGGGGCAGTGCCGGTTCGATTGATACTGGAGAAGCTTTCACTGAACGAGACGCTTAAACGCTACTGCTGAAATTCCAAATCTGAAATTCGAAAAATTTAGTTTCCGTTTGTCGCGGCCAGCAACATCATCATGCCTGTCGTCCAATGGAATTAGTGTTTGTCAATTATCAGCTCGCCTGGTCGGGGGGAATGGAACACGGCGGTGGGTCGCCTCTCTCTTTCGGAGGGAGAGGGGAGGGTGAGGGTTTATTCAGGGCAACTGGGAAGCGTGCAGGCTTCAAACCCCTCACCTCAATCCTCTCCCCTTCTCACGAAGGGAGAGGCGAGAAGGGCCACGAGGCACCGGCGGCCGGGCGCACAAGGATGTCCGTGCCACGCCCTGAATGAAAATCATCGCGATCGCTAACCAAAAAGGGGGCGTCGGCAAAACGACTACAGCCGTGAACCTTGCCGCTGCGCTCGCGGAACTGGGCCATCGCATTTTGATTATCGATCTTGATCCACAAGCGAACGCGACCAGCTCGTTTGGGTTGCAAGCAGTAGAGCAAACTAGCCTTTACGAACCATTGCTCGGGGACGCCTCCATTACCGAAAGAATCTTTCCTACAGAACGCGAAGCCCTGTTCATTGTGCCTGCCGATCTCGACCTTGCGGGCGCCGAGGTCGAGATCGCCCGGATGCCAAACCATCTGACCCGCCTGGCTGAAACGCTCAAGCCATTGCACGTAGATGAGACGTTTGATTTCGTTTTTATCGATTGCCCGCCGTCGCTTGGAATCCTGATGACTAACGCGCTCGCTGCCGCCGATGAACTCTTAACTCCAATCCAATGCGAGTATTTCGCGCTGGAAGGATTGGTAAAAATCGTGCGGCTGGTCGAGCAAGTGCGTGACTCCGGGGCGAACAAGCGTCTCGAAATTAGCGGTATCGTCATGACGATGTTCGATGCGCGAACAAATCTTAGCGAGCAGGTCGTGGCGGAGGTGCGCCAACATTTTGGAGAACGTGTTTATGACACCGTGATCCCGCGCAGCGTGCGCTTGAGCGAGGCGCCGAGCTTTGGGAAATCGATTTTGGAATACGCTCCAACTGGAGCTGGTGCCCAAGCTTATCGCGCTCTCGCTCGCGAGTTCATCGAGCGCCACGCTCCGCCAGCCATTCCTCACGAGCCATCGCATACACCAGCGTCGGAAAACCTCGAAACGTAATTTCCTTCTCGATATTCATTCCATTTTTCTCCGCCACGCGACGTGAGGGGACGTTTTCTGGATGGATAAGCGAGATGACGCGCGATAGCTTCCAGTCGCGAAACCCGTGATCTCGGACGGCGCGCGCACCTTCAGTGATGAGGCCGCGGTTCCAGTAAATTGAGGTGCAGTCGATAGCCGATCTCGATGTCTTCGATGCCATGCTCCGGATGATAAAAGAAACCGCAGTAACCACCAGAAGGCCGGCAGCTACAACCTAGATGATTTTCGATTCTTTAGTTGAAGATGCGAACGGATGAAGAGGAATTTGCGCGACCGGCGAGGCCACCGGATACAGCAAGTCTAGGCGCACTACGCGAAGCGGCGCGTCACTGCACCGCATGTCACCTTTACAATCGCGCGACGCAGACGGTTTTCGGCGAGGGCCCGAAAGGCGCAACGATGATGCTGGTTGGCGAACAGCCGGGAGATTACGAGGATGTCTCCGGTAAACCTTTCGTTGGACCGGCTGGCAAAATCATGGACCGCGCACTCGAAGAAGCTGGAATAGATCGATCCAAGGTCTATGTCACGAACGCGGTGAAACATTTTAAGTGGGAACCTCGCGGGAAACGCCGGATTCATCAAAAACCAAATTCGCGCGAAATCGCCGCCTGCCGTCCATGGCTGGAAGCGGAGTTGCGAGTCGTTAAGCCAAAGCTGGTGGTGGCCATGGGTGCGACGGCAGCCCAGACGATTTTTGGTCCATCATTTCGGGTCACGCGCGAGCGCGGCAAACTATTGTCATCTAAACTTGCGCCGAGGGTCCTTGCCACTGTTCATCCATCGTCTCTCCTTCGCCAGCCTGACGAAGAATCGCGCGAACGCGAATACAAGCTTTTCGTCGCCGACCTTCGTGCCGCGCTACGCGCAGCTGGCGAAGAATAAAAGATGGTTTGACGGAATCAGTCGACCGTCATTGTGTCTCGCGGTTTGTATTCCGCGACGAACATCCTGCGAAACTGATCGAACCTTCCTCTTTCAATTTCGCTGCGCGCCTGCCTCATCAAATTCAAATAAAAATGCAAATTGTGCAGTGTAATCAGACGAAGCCCGAGAATTTCTTCCGCTTTGATTAGATGACGAATGTACCCTCGCGAAAATTCTTGGCACACATCGCAGCTGCAGTTTTCTTCCATCGGTCGCTTGTCCAGCGCGAACTCCGCATTTTTTAGATTGAGTGTGCCTCTGGCGGTAAACGCCGTTCCATTCCGGGCCAGGCGCGTCGGCAGCACGCAATCGAACATATCCATCCCGCGCGCGATCATCTCCAATAGTTGGGGCGGCGTCCCCAGTCCCATCGCGTAACGCGGTTTGTCCCTGGGCAAAAATGGTTCAGCCGATTCGACCGCTCGCATCATTTCTCGTTCTGGCTCACCGACACTGACTCCGCCAATAGCGTAACCGTCGAAATCGAGATCAACAATTGCCTGCGCGCTTTGCTTTCGCAGATCCTCAAACGTCGCGCCCTGCACGATGCCGAACAGCAACTGGTTGAGAGTTGATGGTTGACGGTTGAGAGCGGTCACTTCTTCCTTTGGCTGTTGAACGTTGGGCGTTGAACGTTGAGCGTTTGCCGCCTTGCATCTCTTCGCCCACCGCGTCGTCATCTCTGCGCTCTGCGCCGCGTAATCATATTCGCATGGGTAGGGGACGCATTCATCGAGAGCCATGGCGATGTCGCTGCCGAGCGTGGCCTGAATCTCCATCGCGATCTCCGGTGAAATGAACGCTCGCGCTCCGTCGATGTGATTTTGAAATTCAACGCCGTTGTCAGTGATTTTGCGCAACTTTGCCAACGAAAAAATTTGGTAACCACCGCTGTCGGTCAGGATCGGTCCATCCCAATTCATGAACTTGTGCAAGCCGCCAAAATGTCTGAACACATCCAGTCCCGGTCTGACGAACAAATGATACGTGTTTCCGAGAACGATTTGTGCATTTAACTCGCGCAATTCTCGTGGGCTGACGCCTTTTACGGAACCTTGTGTTCCCACGGGCATAAACGCCGGCGTATCGATGATCCCACGCGCTGTTGTTAGAAGCCCGCGTCTCGCTTTCGAATCTCCATCAGCCGCCAACACTTCAAAACTTTTCTGCATTCGAATTGAAGATTCCGCGACTTCGTTCGGAATAACAAACGCAGTGTAAAATATTCTTTGCGAGTGGTGATTTTCCCTCTATATTCGCGGCTTACCGCATCAGGCGCGTGAGAGAGTTTGTTGCGCGGCCTGAGCGGGTTTTTTGTCGCCCGGAGCACGACCTTTTGGCGGCGCTTTGTTTTTACAATGCCCACGATTAATCAATTGATTCGAAAAGGACGCCGGAAGGTGTCGGTGAAATCGAAATCACCGGCGCTGTTTCGTTGTCCACAGCGGCGCGGCGTATGCGTGCAGGTGATGACGCGCACGCCGAAGAAGCCGAACTCTGCATTGCGCAAGGTGGCCAAAGTGCGGTTGACGAATGGCCAGGAAGTGATTGCCTACATTCCGGGCGAGGGGCATAACCTGCAGGAGCACTCGATCGTGCTCGTGCGCGGGGGCAGGGTGAAAGATTTGCCGGGCGTGCGCTATCACATTGTGCGTGGCACGCTCGACGCGCTCGGCGTCGATGGGCGCCGTCGCGGTCGCTCCAAGTACGGAGCGAAGCGCCCGAAGGGTGGCGCGGCCGGTGGAGGCGGCGCGGCGAAAGCGGCGCCGGCAGCGGCCAAGGAAGAGAAAAAGTAAATTTGAACAACACGATCACGAATGTCGCGACGGAGGAGAGTTTACAAAAAAGAGGAGCGCGTCGATTCCCGTTATGGGAGTCCGGCAGTGGCCCGGCTCATCACAACCGTGATGAATCGCGGCAAGAAATCGCTCGCCGAACGAATCGTGTACGCCGCGATTGAGAAATCGCGCGAAGGTTCTGATTCAGTCGATCCGCTGGAAGTCGTTAACAAGGCGATCGAAAACGTTCGTCCGCGGCTCGAAGTAAAGTCGCGCCGAGTCGGCGGGGCAACGTATCAGGTGCCGATGGAGGTCGCGCCTGCGCGACAAATTTCTCTCGCTACACGCTGGATTGTCCAATACGCCGACAATCGTAAGGGAGTACCAATGGCGGATGCGCTGGCCCAGGAGATCAAGGACGCTGCGACGGGACAAGGGAACGCGATCAAGAAACGCGAAGACACACATAAAATGGCGCAGGCGAATCGCGCGTTTGCGCATTTCCGTTGGTAAAGATTATGGCGACTGCGACGATGGAACAGAAAAAGGGCGCGGCAAAAGGTCCAAATTCGCCGAATCGCAAGTTTCCGCTGGAACGAACGCGGAACATCGGCATCGCGGCGCATATCGACGCCGGCAAGACGACGATCACCGAGCGCGTACTGTTTTACACCGGCATGATCCATAAGATGGGGGAGGTGCACGAAGGCACCACCGTCACCGATTGGATGGAGCAGGAGCGGGAGCGCGGGATCACGATCACATCG
>QHNK01000002.1 GCA_003218415.1 Verrucomicrobiota bacterium
GTTCAACGCCCAACGCTCAATGTTCAACATCCAGCGCCGGACAGCACTTCATCATTTTTGCTTGGAAAAACCGCTCGATGCGCGTTGCATGGTGCCGTGCGATGAATCGATGAATGTTAGTGACGAGTCGCTGCGCTTGCCGAACCGGACACAATCAGCCGGCGAGGAACTGGCGAATGGTATTAGCCATGGGATCGGACTCCTGGGTGCGATCATCGGTACGCCGATTCTGCTTCTGGCAGCCTTCCACCATGGCAGCATCCCTTTTCTTATCGGTACGATGATCTTTACCGTGACGATGTTGCTCGTGTACCTCGGGTCGACGCTCTATCACGCATGGCCGCAGACGCGTGTGAAATCCCTTCTCCAAGTACTAGATCACTCGGCGATTTTTTTGTTAATCGCGGGAACATATACGCCATTTGCCCTGGGTCCGTTGCGCGGCGCTGGCGGGTTAACCATGCTCGGGATTGTCTGGGCACTCACGCTTTTCGGGGTCATCATGAAAGCAACGCGCGGCGCACTGCGTCATCGGAGACTTGCGATGACTCTCTATCTCGGAACGGGCTGGGTCGGAGTCATTTTCATACGTCCGCTCGCGCTGGCAATTCCGTTGTCGGCGCTGCTTTGGTTAATTGCCGGCGGCATCGCTTACACGGCAGGCACTTTATTTTTCGCGAACGAGCGGCTGCGTTATGCCCATTTTGTCTGGCATCTGTTCGTGCTCGCCGGAACTAGCTGTCACTTTGCGGCCGTGTTTATTTGCGCAAACTGAAAAGCGCGGCGCGTACGGTTGGACAAGTTTGCCCGCACGGCGGATTAATTCACATGCTGCCGGTTGAGCACAACGATCCGATCAACGCCAGGATTCTTGCTATTTCCGAGGACAAGATCGAAGGCTTCGTGCGCGAGCCGTTCGACGAAATCGCGCGACGCTCGGGCGTCAGTGTCGATGTCGTTATGGCACGGATTGCCGCGATGTTGCGGGCTGGAACGATCCGGCGGGTCCGTCAAACTTTGCTTGCGACGAATCTGGCTGAGGGCGCGCTGGTGGCGTGGAAAGTTCCCGAGGACAAGATCGACAGTGCGTTCGATTGGATGTTTCAGCGCGATCCGTTTTCGGGTCACGTAGTGCTGCGCTCCACAGATACCGTCAGCGCCGGATCGGACTACAAACTTTGGACGACTCTAAAGGTTCCTCGGGGATTTTCATTGCAAGCGCATTGCGAATTGCTCGCAAAGAAAGTTGGTGCGGAGCGTTTTCGACTGATGCCGGCAAAAGGAATTTTTACTCTTGGGGTTGGCCATGTTCGCCGGAAAACAACTGAACCTGGGAGCAAGGGCGAAGAGCCGGCAAAAATGATTCCGGTGCAGATTGTCGAGCTGAACGAGCGCGAGTGGAATGTTCTGGTTGCGCTGAAGCGCGAATTCACTCCCGAAGAAATCAGGCCCTCGCCTTGGGTTACACGCGCGAAGGAAGCCGAAGCGTCACTGGAAGAATTCTTCCGCGTGGCAGAAGAATTGAGTGCACGAAAAATCATTGGGCGTTTTTCAACTTTTCTCGAGCACGTGAAACCGTCCGCGGGCGGCGTGCGCGTCACGCGATTCAACGCACTGTTTCATTGGGCAGTGCCGCCCGGTCGCGAAATTGAAGCGGGCGGCGAAGTCGGGCGTCACCATATTCTGACGCACTGTTACTGGCGCGAAGCAGGGCCGGAATTCAAGAACGTCAACATCATGGCCGTGGCGCACGGCACTGATAAACAACTGCTCCTCGATCATAAGGTGGCTATCGATCGGCATCTCGATTTGACTGGCAACCCTGTTTCTTACACAAATGTTTTTTGGGGCGGACGCAGCGAGATCAAGCCATCGGAGATTTCGCCGCACGCATATCGAGAATGGCTGGCGCAGCAGTCGAAAAGGTAAAAGTTAGCGCTTAGGCGCGAACCGAGCGTGATAGGTCCGATCCAGGTTTTGCAGAACCACGACCGCAAATTGTTGACGATCGACTGGCCGGTGTAGCGCCATGGCCAATGAGATTGCCCGGTCTTGCAATTCTAGTGGGAAATCTTCAAGGGACTGGTTCACGTTGATTCCGATTCCCACGATAGCCAGATGCGGCGCCTTTTCTTGCGCGCGCATCTCCAGCAGCACGCCGGCTACTTTGCGGCCGTAAAGCTGAACGTCGTTAGGCAATTTAATCGTGGGTTCGAGAGAAAACTCGGTTCGAATCACGTCCGAAATAGCTTCGATCGCCCAAATCGTGAGCCGTCCAGAGTCGTTGATCTGGATTTTAGGTCGTAAAAGGATTGAAAACCAAAGGCCTTTGCCGGCCGCCGATTCCCACCGGTTGCCACGCTGGCCGCGTCCGGCAGTTTGATGTTCCGCAAAGAGAACCAAACCTTCCTTTGAATTTGCAGTTGCGACCTGCAAAATCGCATCGTTTGTCGAGCCAGTTTGCTCGAGCACAATGATCCGCTGGCCAATCGTGCCGCACGGGAAGTGGGCTTGCAGTTCCTTGGCGATCAGCCGATCCAACATGTCAGCCGGAAGCAAGCGTCATTTCCAGCGCGATATCGATCGCGCGCGCGGCGTTTGTTAGCGCGCCAATGGAAATGTAATCGACTCCCGTGGCTGCCACGCGCCTGACGTTTTTCAACGTGATGCCGCCGCTTGCTTCGAACTTAATGTTGTTCCTTTTCAGCGCGACAGCTTCCCGAATTTGCGCGGGTGTCATGTTGTCGAGGAGGATAACGTCTATGCCATCCACCTCGACAAAAGTGCGGGCTTGTTCCAGATCATCAGCCTCCACCTCAATGCGGATGTTTGGTCGCTCCTGGCGAAGTTGACGAATTCGATCGGCAAAACTGGAAAGCCCTCCAAGGGCGGCCAGATGATTGTCTTTTATGAGCACCATGTCGTACAAGCCGAAACGATGATTAATGCCACCGCCAGCGACCACTGCAGCCTTTTCCAATGCGCGTAGCCCGGGCGTGGTTTTGCGCGTATCCAGTATTTTGGCCGAATGGTTCCCGACCGCATCAACAAATTCGCGCGTGAGCGTTGCGATGCCGCAGAGACGTTGCAAAAAATTCAGCGCGACACGTTCCCCTCTCAGAATTGAACGCGCAAGGCCACGCACTTCGATAATGCCGTCGCCAGCAGCGACGCTATCGCCATCGCGGCAAAGAATCTGGATATCCGTCGAGGGATCAAGCTGTCGAAAAACTTCGCTAGCCACTCCGGTGCCGGCAACGACGGCGTTTTCACGCGCAACGATGCGTCCAGTTGCGTGCAGCGTTTCCGGGACGAAAAAATCAGTCGTGATATCGCCGGCGCCGATGTCTTCTTTAAGTGCGGCGGCGATCGGATCGTAGCGGTTTGGTTTCATGCGCGCAGGAGGATTCGCACGATAAGTGCGAAGTGCGAGAGGGTCTATGAGAGACGCATTATCGAACGCGCCGCGCGGCGGTCGTCGGCAAGTCGCCATGCCCAAATGCAACACAAGGAGAGAACCCCAAATCGACAATCTGTCGGTCGCTTTGACTTAATCAGACAAAAAAGATTCGGGCAGCGCACGCTAAGGAGAAACAACGAATATCAAAAAATCGTGCAACCACCCGAATCGCCTTAACCTACTAACTTCGACAGCCAGCCGCAGACTTTGTTCGAATTTTTTACGAAAAATTCGTGTTCGCGTTATCAGAACGCGCTCAGGAGGTTACTCGCTGGCTCAGGCGGCGGATTGGAGACCGCCGCTCCCTGAGTTACAGAAGATTTCGCTGAGCGCCCGTCCCGACTCGCTCTGCTTCGTCGCGCACTTCCTGAAGCAGCGATTTGAATTCACACTGCTCCAACGCGCGGATCAGACTGGGATAGTCGGGTTTAATTCGAAGCTGATCGATCGGCACTGGCAATTCGAGATCACAATCCAGATCGACCATTTGTCGGTTTTGCAAAATTTGCCCGCGAGCGTTGGCGAGTTTTTCCCGGGTTCGCGCGTTTTTCACCTTGTCGATGTTGTTCAGCAGTGGTTCCAACCCGCCGAACTCGCGAATCAATGCCGCGGCGGTTTTGCGGCCCAGTCCGATCCCGGGGATGTTATCCACCGAATCGCCCGTCAACGCGAGCACATCGCCGATAAGTTTTGGCGGGACCTCCCATTTTGCGGTGACTTGGCCTTCGCCCAGCAACGTGAATGCATCCTTGGGCGACGCGATGTCCGCTTTCGCTGTCGTATAGACTTTTACGCAAGGGCCGACCAACTGATAAAGATCCTTGTCGTTGGTCGCGAGCACAACCTCCATCCCGGCCCGCTTACACGCGGCGATGGCGTAACAGCCCATGAGGTCATCGGCCTCAGTGTCCGGGAGCGAAATATTTCGAAAGCCCAGCAAAGGTGTGAGTTTCTGGATAAACTCGAGCTGCGGGATCATCGGCTTGGGCATCTCTTTGCGCGTCTCCTTGTAAGCGGGTTGCAGTTCCACTCGCTTCTGCGGCACGCCCTCGTCCCATACGACTGCGCCCAGGTCAGGCTGCAAATGTTTCAACATTAGCCGCAGCGTTTTTGTGAAGCCGAAAATCGCGTTGGTCGGTTCACCCCGCGAATTCGAGAGATTCGGGATGGCGAAAAACGACCGGTAAACGTAGTAATGACCATCGATAAGCAGCAGTTTCATTGGAGAAGCAGATGCTGGATTCTGGATGCATGATGCTGGATGATCAAGGCATGGCGGAAGAATGGATCGTGCGCGTGCAGGGAAAGGAGTATGGTCCCGCCGATATCGATACGCTGCGTGAATGGAAGCGAGAGGGGCGGCTCCTTCCTGAAAACGAGGCCCGAAACACGGGCGCCGATCTTTGGAGCACAGCTGCAGCGATCCCAGGATTGTTTGATGCAGGGGCCTCCGAGGCTGCGATCGCCGGCCGGCTGATAGAGCCGCCGCTACAAACGCAACATCGCACCTTCGGTCAGATTTTGGCGGAGACGTTCCAAATTTATCGCAAAGGCTTTTTTCAATTTCTTGGGCTCACGCTTTTGGTGTTGTTGCCGTCGGTATGCAGTCAGTTAACGACTCCATTGATGAAAACAACGCAGGGTTCCTACGGCGATTTGGGCGTTCTCGCTGGGGGGCTTTTCAGCTTCTTCATGTTTATGCTCTCACTGGCGATGTGGCCGATTTATGTCGCGGGCATCCAAATTCTCAGTGCTGAAATTGCTAACGGACGCCGGACAGGTTTCGTCGCTGTGCTAAATGAAACGGTCAGATTCTGGCCGCGCGTCGCTGCGCTGTGCGTCTTCGTATTTGTCGTTTTCGCCTTGCTCATTCTATTTGCGCTCGGAATAGCCCTCACGCTAGCAGCCGGTGCTACTTCGCCGCTGTCGATCTTTTTCGCGTTGGCCTTGCTCATCCTGCAAGTTTGGATGTTCGGATGGTTCTTCATCACTGTTCTCTTTTGGCAGCAGTTTGCTGTCCTCGAAAACGCGGGATTCATCGATTCACTGCGCGGAAGCAGAAATCTCGCGCGCAGCGGACAGGATCTTCCGTTGTTTGAACGCCCGTTGTGGCGCGGAGCCTTCATTGCGTCCCTCTGGTTTGCGCTTGTGCTGATAATCGCGGTCGTCTCCGAGTGGACGACGCTGCACCAGTATTTTAATCAGTTGATGACCACGCAGGATCCTCAGACGCTCCTGCACCAACTGACTGAAGCCCAGCAAGCCCGGGGCTTTGATATTTCTGCTTTTGTCCTGAACCTTCTCCAAAGAATTCTCCAGCCATTGCTCGGGATCGCCTTCGTTATGCTTTATCTCGATAGCAGAATTCACCTCGAGCGATAGCGACTGACTCCAGAGGCGAACCAATCGGCGAAAAGAGAACAAGCAATCCCCCCAAAAAATCGAGCGAAGAACTGCGGATCGCCCTTCACCATCTGCGCCGGCTAGTTTGTCCGCCGGCTCCGCAGGAGGAGCGGCGCAATCGCAGTGAAATAACGGCTGGTATAAAACAGATAGCCGATGAAGGAGATTAGCTGGGCGCTGATCAACCAAATGTGACCGGCACGAGCGACGAACAAATCAGGCCAGCGCCAAATGGCGAGCGTAGAGACGAGATTGAGGACAAGAAGCAGGGGAACGAGCAGACGAATATTCAGCAACTGATCGGACATGGCGCGCGCGTAAAGGGCGCGTTCGGAATCGTCGCGTGACTCGGCGATGCGCGCGTGAATCAGCCGCATATCGTAAATAAACAGCAGCCAAACAATGCCTGCGTAAGCGGCGCTTAGTTGAAACCACGCGAGAGGACTATCGAGCCGGCTGAAAAGAATCGCTTCGCCCAGCGCGCAAGCGATGTAGAAAAAGTTGTGGCCAAACTCCAGTGGCCACTTGATCAATGTGAACGTGTGAATAATTGAGCGGGACCAAAATATAAAAATCACGCACAAACCCGCGGCTACATAAGGAAACGTGCCCCACTGCCGCGTCGAGATCAGCGCGCGGGCATTATCCGTTAAGAAAAACAGTGCAACCCCTTGGATAATGCTGACGAGGGTGAGCTCAACGTTGATGACCACCGAATCGAGTTCCCGGCGACCTTCGCTTGGCGGATTCACGACGCGACTCGTAACCGCTCAATGATTAAGCTGTCAAGGTGCCAAGACGCTGTCGCGAAGGCCGCGAACGTGGAGGTTCGCGGCCTTTTTCGTTTGTTCCAGTCCAGGCGCTCGCTTTTCTGCTTGGCGAATCGCCGCCTGAGTCGTACTTAGAGTGATCCTGATATGGCGACGAAGACCGAAGAAAAAACAGCCACTGACAAATTAGCTGCGGCACGAAATAAGAACCTCGACCTGGCGATTCAACAGATAGCCAAGGATTACGGCGAGGGCGCGATCATGCGCCTTGGCGACGAGAAAATTGTCGATATCGATGTCATTCCCACTGGGAACATTTTAATTGATCGCGCGCTTGGTGTCGGCGGATTCCCAAGGGGCAGAGTGGTGGAAGTTTTCGGCCCGGAGTCCTCCGAGAAAACCACACTTGCGTTGACGGTCGTTGCTCAGGCGCAAAAACGTGGTGGACTGGCCGCGTTTATCGATGTCGAGCATGCTCTCGATCCTGCTTACGCGAAAAGACTCGGTGTTAATCTTGACGATCTGCTCGTCTCTCAGCCAAGCTCTGGCGAGGAAGCGCTGCGGATTTGCGAAACCCTGGTGCGCTCCAACGCTCTGGATGTAATTGTCGTTGATTCCGTGGCGGCGCTGGTCACAAGAGCGGAACTCGAGGGCGAGATCGGAGACGCAACAGTTGGCGCGCAAGCGC
>QHNK01000003.1 GCA_003218415.1 Verrucomicrobiota bacterium
ACTGCTCCGCGGTGACGGTCCAATTATTGCGAGCACGATCACGCCGAACAACGCGAAGAGAAGCACTACGCCTAACCATGTGGACAACGGGGCGCGCGAACGTGCAATGTTGCGAAGAGATTCGGGGTCGGCCATTTCAGTTGACTAATTTCAGAGATTCGATCAGGCGCGGATCGCGGACAGGAAACAACGAGGTCCTGGGCACCAGTCGCAGATAGACGAAACCGAGCGTCGCGCCGATGGCGATGAGCGACAGCAAATCCCAAATGCTGATATGTACGCCGGTGCCGTGTAACGAAGGCAGCACAACGAGATACATGTCGAGCATCTGCATGCAGACAATCCATCCCGCGACGATGCAGAGCTGGTGCGGATGCGTCTTGATCGAGCGCAACAGCAAAATTGGGAACGCTATGAAGAATCGGCCAATCACCAACAGCATGCTGAGCGCCCACCACGACTCAGTGTTTCTGGTGATAAAAAATTGCGTCTCTTCCGGAATGTTCGCATACCAGATGAGCATGTACTGGCCGAACCCGATGTAGGCCCAAAATATGGAGAAGGCCAGCATCCATTTCCCCATGATGTGATAATGCTCGACGGTAACGACGTCCTTGAGGTAACCGGCTTGGCGCAAAGCTGTGATCACCAGCACAAGGAGCGACATCGAGCTGCCGGCTGCGCCTGCGAAGATGTACACGCCAAACATCGTTGAAAACCAGCTGTAGTTCAGGCTCATCAACCAATCGAACGCGCCGAAGGTCAGACAAAGCGCGAACATCGGCAGACTGATAAATGACACCTTGCGCATCCCGATGGTGAAACGCGGATTGCCGTCCTTGTCCTGCCGGGCGGAGAACCGGCGCAAAGCGAGTGCGGCAAATGCAAAGAAGCCGAGGAACACAATTGCGCGCACGAGAAAGAATTGCCAGTTGAGATAAGCGCGTTTGGAATCGAGCGAAGCCTCGTGCCCGGGCGGAATATCCATCCATGCATAAAGATGGTGGCGGAGAAGAAGGATTGGCACAAAAAGTAGCGCCAGGACCGTCAACAACGCGGCGATGTTCTCCAACTGCCGGCGCACCACGACGGACCAATCCGCATCGGTCGCGTGATGGACGATTGTCCAGAAAAAGCAGCCGGCGCAGAGCGTGAAGAAAAACGCAAACGCAAACAGCCAGGAATAACTAAACTGATGCGGATTCACGACCGCTCCGACGGCGCAGAGTACCAGTGCGACGAGAGCAACTGATCCAAGAAGAAGCGAAAGCCCGGCGAAGCGACTGCTTTCGAAATATTCGCCTTCCGGTGCCGGGACCGTATGTGAACGTTCGCTCATTTTTTCGCCGGCTCCTGCTTTGCTGCGGGTTTAGCCTCGGGCGGTTTGTTCTCGGCCGGTTTGTCCAAATCGGCGCGATGTTCGGGCGGCACATCGGCAATCGCTGCATTTTGACTGCGCTGCAAAGCGCGCAGATAAGCAATGATCGCCCAGCGATCCGGCACGATGATGTTGGGCCCATACGCCATCATTGTATTTTTGCCGTTGGTGATCGTGTTGAAAATTTCGCCGTCCGACATTTTGCGGATGCGCTCATCCTGCAGCGAAACCACAGTCGCGAGGCCGTATTGTTTAGTGATGCCGTTGCCAGCAGCGGCGGCGCCGTGGCACATCACGCAGGTGATGTTGAAACGCTGTTGCCCGCGCTCCATCAATTCGCGCGTCACCTCGAGCGGAATCCCAGTTCCCCAGTGGTCTCCCATCTTGCCCGTGTTGTAATAATCAGTGCCGACGCTAAAACTGGCATGTGGATGCGACCAGGGACCGACTGTGGCTGCCTCCGTCTCGGGCGTCTCCGGCTTCGGCATTTCGTAGCCAATTGGAACAGTCCCGGCGACCGGTAGCCGCGGGCCGCGTCCATCCGCAAAGAAATCGAGAGGCGCTTGTGCGCGCACCTTCATCTGGCGCACCATATCTGGAAAAACCTCCAGCGGCGGTTGCGTGCTGATTTGTCCGCGAAACCCAAACACCGCGATGATCGCGATCGTGCACAAAACAAAAATCACAAAAAATCCACGCAACATAGTTAGTCCTCGTGAACGATGGTGATGTGTTGCCCGCCGGTTTGTTCCAGCAATTCGCGGACGCCGTTTTCGGTAAATCGCGGATCGCGCGCTTCAATGGCCAGGAAAAATCCGTCGTTGGTAACGCGACTGAAGCGTTCCCAGTTGAATAGGGGATGATACCAGCGCGGTAGACCGTTCATTCCCTGCCACGCAAAGAATGAGGCGAACGCGCCGAAGAGCACGGTCAGCTCGAACATGATCGGGAAAAACGCCGGAACGGTCCAAAAATTCCACGGCTTACCGTGCACATCGAGCCGATAGAGACCCCACGACGGGCCAAATTCGACGAGGGCAGCGGTAAGCAAACCGGAAACCCCGCCAAACAAAACCCAGCCGCTCAACCATGATTTTCCCAGTCCCATCGCGTCGTCCATTCCGTGGATGGGGAATGGCGAAAAAACATCCCAGCGTCTGAATCCTGCGTCGCGGACGCGTTTGGCCGCTTCGTAGAGGGCGGCGGCGCTCGGATACTCTGCAGCCATGGCGTAAACTTTGTGACCGGCAGGTGTCCGCATCATCGTGTGCGCTCCTTTCCGCCAGGAGTGGTGACCAAATGCACGTCCGCTTCCGGCACGGCAGTCTTCACTTCCGACATTGCGATCATCGGCAGAAACCGAACGAAGAGCAGAAAGAGCGAAGTGAAAATTCCGAGCGTGCCGATGTACGTCCAGATGTCCACCCAGGTCGGGATAAACAGGCCCCACGACGACGGGATAAAATCACGATGCAATCCGCCGACGATAATGATGAAGCGTTCAAACCACATGCCGGCGTTGACGCACATGCAGACGAAATAAACGACGTAAACGTTGTAACGGCACCAGCGGAACCAAAAGAGCTGCGGCGAAAGCACGTTGCAGAACAACATGCCAACCCACCAATACCACCAGTAAGGTCCAAAGATGCGGTTCCAAAACGCGAACCGCTCGTAGGAATTGCCGCTGTACCACGCGATGAAAAATTCCATCATGTAGGCGTAGCCGACGAAGGAGCCGGTCAGCAAAATGATCTTCGCCATTTTGTCGATGTGCTGCGGCGTGATGACATCGTGCAGCTTAAACATGGCGCGGCACGGCAACAGCAGCGTTAACACCATGGCGAACCCGCCAAAGATCGCGCCTGCCACAAAGTAAGGCGGAAAGATTGTGGAGTGCCACGTCGGCAGAATCGACGTTGCAAAGTCGAACGATACCACGCTGTGCACCGAAAGAACCAGCGGCGTCGAAAGACCGGCCAAAAGCAGATACGCCATCTCGTAATGACGCCAGTGCCGATTCGCGCCACGCCAGCCAAGGGCAAAAATTCCAAAAAGGAACTTCCTGATCTTTGTGGTTGCCCGGTCGCGCAAGGTCGCCAAGTCCGGAACTAAACCGGTATACCAAAATAAGACCGAGACCGTGAAATAGGTCGAGACAGCGAACACGTCCCACATCAGCGCGCTCCGGAAGTTCGGCCAGATTGCCCAGTTGGTAGGAATCGGCGCAAGATACCACGCCATCCACACGCGTCCCACGTGCACGCCTGGGAAAATCGCCGCGCAAATCACAGCGAAAAGCGTCATCGCCTCTGCAGAACGATTGATCGAGGTACGCCATTTTTGCCGAAGCAAAAACAAGATGGCAGAGATCAGTGTCCCTGCATGTCCGATACCGATCCAAAAAACGAAGTTGGTGATGTCCCAGGCCCAGCCAACCGGGATGTTGTTTCCCCAAGTGCCGACACCCGTGGAGATTTGATAGCCAAGACAAAAGAGCCCGAACGTCGCCGCGCTTGCAGTGATCGTAAACGCCACCCACCACCAGCGCGGCGCCGGTTGTTCCACCACACCCGAAATGCGCTCCGTCAGCCAACTCAAGTTGCGCCGGTTCAGAACAAGCGGCGCGCGCGCGATCTGCTGCTCCGCTTCTTCAATCGTTTCCGGCGCTGCTGGTGCTCCGTCCATGGTCAACGTCTCATTCTGGTGATTTCTCCAGCAAACTTGCGACTCCGATGTTCTCCGCGTCCGGCATTTTCGGATTCGGATTGCGGATGCGCGCGAGATAGCTGGTGCGCGCACCGATGTTCAAGTAATCTAGGAGCCGATAATTGCGGTCCTGCTGTTTCAATTTTGACACGCGACTTTCCGGATCCTTGATATCGCCAAAAACAATCGCGCCCGTGGGGCAGGCTTGCGCGCACGCCGTGGTAAACGAATCGCGCGGTATCCGCTTATCGGCAGAAGCGCCTGCGCGGGCGATTGCCGCAATTTTCGCTTCCTCAATGCGTTGCACGCAGAAGGTGCATTTCTCCATCACGCCGCGCATCCGCACAGTGACGTTGGGATTTTTCTGCATCTTGATGATGTCCGGCGCGCCCTTGGTGGTGAGCGGCGCGAAATATTCTTCGTAGATGCTTAATGCGCCCGCGATCTTTCTCTTGCCGACCGGTCGCTGGTTGTAATCGAAATAATTGAACCGGCGTACCTTGAATGGACAGTTGTTGGAGCAATAGCGCGTGCCGACGCAGCGATTGTAAGCCATGACGTTGAGGCCGTCCTCGCTGTGGACCGTCGCGTTCACGGGGCAAACGGTCTCGCACGGCGCGTTTTCGCAATGCTGGCAGGGCATTGGTTGATGGACCACTTCCGGGTTCTCTGGCCAATCACCACGATCCTGGTTGTATGGTTTCCGGCTGGCGTAATAGCGATCGATACGAAGCCAGTGCATGATGCGGCCATGCGCCACTTGTAACTTACCCACGACAGGGACGTTGTTCTCGGCCTGGCAGGCGATCACACATGCGCTGCACCCGGTGCAAACATTCAGGTCGATCGACATTCCCCACTGCTGCGGCGCGTCGAGAGGCGGATGCGAATAAATACTCGGCGGCGGATGTGGCAGTTCCTCTTCGCCAGGAACCTTCTTCGCGAACTCGTTATTTGCGCGATAGCCTTCCAGCGTTGCCTCCCTAACCAGACCGCGGCCTTCGATGCTGAACTGTTCCTGCGTGATCGAGAACGGATAAGTGCGACCGACTTTGCTCACCTTCACACTCTCAATTCCATTCCCACCAGCGACGGCGAAATGCGGATTTGCCGCTGTACGCAAGAAGTAACCATTGAAGCCGGATTGCTCCGCGATGCCCGGCCTTTCTTTCAGCGCCCCGCCTGCATATGGCAACTCATAGAACTCCGGCATCTTTCGCCCGTAACCCAGTGGGATTGTGATCGAATTGTCGACGTGACCGGGCGAGACGAGTGCCGCGATGACCAGCTCGCGTTTGATTGCCTCCACAGCCGCGCCTTTTTCTGTGATCGTGATCTGCACAAGATCGCCGGTGTGCACACCGAGCTTTTTTGCATAAGCAGGACTCAGCATCGCCGCGTTGTCCCAGGTGAGTTTCGTAATTGGGTCGGGAAGTTCCTGAAGCCAGCCGTTATTGGCATAGCGGCCATCATCCATCTCATAACTGGCTGTTAACACAATCTCCGGCGAATCTGCCGTTGGCGCTGGCGGCGACGTCCACGAACTTGAGGGCAGCGACCTAATTGCGTTTGCATTGAGTGCGGTCGTCTGATCGCGCGGTTGAACGTGCGAAGCAGAGCCGTCGTGAAGGAAGCGGGACCATGCACTTTGAAAATCGCCTGGCGGATTGGTGGCTCGAAAAGTTTCCTGCACGAGTTCGGGCCCTTCGGTTTTAGGGCCGCCGAGCAGCGCATTGAGCAGTTCAATTTCCGAAAGTCCGCCGAAGAGCGGCAAGATCATTGGTTGGATCGACAAGTAATTGCCCCCGGATGTGAGCGCGTCGCCCCAAGATTCCAGATAATGCGCGAGCGGAATGTGCCAGTGGCTGAGCGCCGATGTGGCGTCCTCGTGATAACCGAGTCGCACAATCTCCGGCACTTTTTTTTGCAGATCACCCCAGTCAAGCGGCAGTTGCGTCTGTCGGTCCTGCACCAAACCGCGTTTTGCGTTGTAAACCGGATCCCCGCCGAAAATGACGAGTTGCTTGATGCGCCCATCATTTATGTCCGACGCGAGTTGCGAAATGTCTATCGTGCGCGGATTCTGCGGAGCCTGCCGGACTACCAACGTTTGCCCGACATTTTTCAGCGCAACGTTGATTGCGTAAACGAGCAACTGCACGGCGACGGGCTGATTGGGACCCGCCAACACCAAACTTGCGCCTGGTTTCGCCAGAAGATCATTCGCTGCCTCGCTAAGCCATTGCTCATCGAAGGTTGCTCCGCCTGCAGGAGTTTGCAGATTTCCGAGGATTCCGTCCAAGCTAGAATCGTTCGTCGCGCCTAGAATTTTTTGTGAGAGTGCATGGGCGAACGCGGCGATTTGGCTCGCAGGACAACGAAGCCGGTGGTCTGCCATTGCACCCGTGAGCGTGAAGCGGTTTTCGACAACGTACAGCCGATTCATGCTGTCTTTCGAAGAATTCACCCTTCGGCGTGACGTGAATGCGCGCACCGATTCCAGATCGCCCTGTCCGCAATCGAGAAAATCGCTGTCCAACGCAAGAATTACATCGGCGCGATCCAGTTTCGGAATCAGCCGCGCGCCGGCCCCGAATCCGCTTTGCCCAGAA
>QHNK01000004.1 GCA_003218415.1 Verrucomicrobiota bacterium
GGTTGCTTTTTGTTGGACATTGGCTTCGCGATCTCGACGTATTGGAAATGGCGATGAATTCGATATGGCAAAGTCGTCCCGATATTGAATTGGACTGCCTAATCCCTATTCATGCCCGCGACCATCCAGTGTTGACTCGATTAGCAAGAAACTCACGGGTCCATTGGCATTCACGACTGTTTCCGGAACAAGTTCGTGAATTGTATCGGCAGGCAATTTTGTTATTTTTACCATTTATCGACGCTGCGGCAAACAATGGCATTGTCGAAGCATTAGCTTGTGGTTTGCCTATCGTATCGACCCGCGTCGGCGGCATTCCAGATTACGTTCCTGACGACTGTGGCCGCCTCTGTGCACCGGGCGATGCGAAAGATCATGCTTGCGCCGTAATTGACTTGATAAATAACAAAGAATTGCTTGATCGGAAAAAGCGTGCCTGCAGAAGGCATGCGGAGAAAACATTGAACTGGAAAGATTCGGCACAACTGTTCCACGATTTCTTGGCATCTCTAAAGTGATTTCGGTTAGTTTATATGCAAAATGATGCTGCAAATTGCGTATTTGTCGCCGATTCTGGCAGGAATGGGCGGAATTACTTTTGCGTTGGAGCGGCACCGGTCGAAAATCGAAAGCTTGTCCTGAGCGAGTGGAGCGAGTCGAATAGATCGAAAATCGAAAATGAAGAAAGCCATTCTTCTCGCCGGTGGCGTGGGGACACGTCTTTTCCCGCTCACCAAGATCGTGTGCAAACAGCTGCTGCCGATCTACGACAAGCCAATGATCTGCTACCCGCTGGCGACTTTGATGCTCGGCGGATTGCGCGAGGTGCTCATCATCTCGACTCCAAAGGATCTGCCCATGCTGCAAGATTATCTGGGCGACGGGGCGCAACTCGGGATTCGCATCGATTACGCCGAGCAGCCGAAGCCGGAAGGGATCGCTCAGGCGTTTCTGATCGGCGCGAAATTTATCGGTAACTCCGGCGCATCGCTCATTCTTGGCGATAACATTTTTTATGGGAAACTCGATTTCTATCGCGACGCGCTCGCCATCGAACGCGGCGCGTGCATTTTTGGCTATCAAGTGCGCGACCCGGAACGCTATGGCGTGGTGGAATTCGACGCCGACGGCAAAGCCATCAGTCTCGAAGAAAAACCGAAGCAACCGAAGAGTCCATTCGCTGTGCCTGGGCTTTACGTTTACGACGAGAAGGTTGTCGATCTTTGCCGCACGCTACGTCCATCGGCGCGGAACGAACTAGAGATTACGGATCTGAATTTACTTTATCTTCGGCGCAACGAGCTCCACGTGAAGCTGCTCAGCCGCGGCATGGCCTGGCTCGATACTGGAACCACAACCACGTTGCTCGAGGCCAGCAACTACATTGCCACAATCGAGCATCGGCAGGGTTTGAAAATCGCGTGCCTCGAAGAAGTCGCGCTCCGCATGGGTTTCATCACACAATCCGTTCTCGCCAGAATCATCGACGGGTTACCGAAGAACGAATATCGCGACTACCTGCGAATGGTTTGCGACGAGGGGCCCAGCGCTGGCCCGGAGCCGGTGGGGTAATCCTGTAGCCGCTTCGCTGCGCGAAGCGCTCGTCGCGCACAGCGCGATGGCTACAGCTACCTTGGTTGCTCGCGTACCAAATGATTCGTATCGGCGACCAATTTCGTCACCGCGTCTGCTTCGGTCGCGTCATAGTAACCGCGAATTTGGCCGTGCCGATCCACCAGCACGATCCGCGTGCTGTGCACGGGAATCCCTTGCGCATCGCTACCATCAGATATCGCAAGTTTGAAGCCGTCATGTGAAAGCTTGTAAATCGCAGATTTTGGTCCCGTGAGAAAATCCCAGCGGCCCGGCTCCACCTGCAATTTCTCCGCGTAACGGTGCAGAACGTCTGGCGTGTCTTTCTCCGGATCGACACTGAACGAGACGAGATGCACGTCAGTTTTTTCCAACGGCTTTTGCAGTTCGTTCATCCGGCTGCTGATCATCGGACACGGCCCCGGGCACGTTGTGTAAATAAAATCGGCGATCCAAATTTTGCCGGCTAACTGGGCTGAACCAAACGGTTGTCCGTTCTGATTCACGAACTGAAAAGACGGCACCGTGCCGTAGGAAGAAACAGTGCGCTGCCGGAGCGCGTTCACTTCTAGCTGACGCAGCCATAGCAACAACGCCAGCGTTAACAGCGGGATTAGAATCAGCGTCGCCTTCCAAACGATGCCGCTGCCGGACGGCGCTCGATGTATTGTCGCAGAAGTCGTGCTCATGATTTCGTCAGAACCAAAGCCCCCAGTAAGAGCGGAAGATAAACGATCGACGCGATAAACAATAAACGCGCTGCGCTCGGGGTCCGCATCCGTAGGAAACGCATTGCAACGGCGACAAATAAACCCCCAAGCAAAAGCTCAAATCCCAGATAAACGAAAGTCGCGACTCCAAGAAACGCGGGCAGACCTGCAATTACCAGCAGCAGGATGCAGAAAAACACGCTCTGGCTGGCGCTGCGCTCGCCGCTGCGGTCGTCGCTTGAAATCATGCGAAAGCCTGCTCGCGAATAGTCTTCCCGGTACATCCACGCGATGGCGAAAAAATGCGGCAGTTGCCACAGAAAGACGATCGCAAAGAGAGCCCATGCGCCGGCGCCGACGTTTCCGCGCGCGGCCGCCCACCCGATCATCGGCGGAATCGCACCCGGGACTGCGCCGACAGCAGTGTTTGCGGTGCTGGCGCGTTTTAAAGGTGTGTAAGCAAAAATGTAAATCGCGACCGTTATTGCCGTCAGCGCCGCGCTCAGCGCATTGCAAACGATCGCCAGATAACTGACTCCAAAAACCGACAGCCCGGCGCCTAGGGCGAGTGCTTGAAGCGGCGGCATTCGCCCCGCCGGAATTGGGCGCATTTTCGTGCGGTGCATCAGTGCATCGGCCCTGCGTTCCCACCATTGATTGAGAGCGGCTGCACCCGCTGCGGCAGCCGCCGTTCCAAAGACAACATGAAAAAGTGCGCCGTAATCGATTGGCGACTCCGATCCGAGATAAAAACCAACGGCAGTCGTAAGCAGCACCAGGAGCGTCAATCGCGCTTTGACAAGCTCCGCGAGATCAGCAACGACACGATTGCGCGAAGCCGCAAGATTCGGCCTTTCAATCGTCGCCGTCTTCATGCGGAAACGGGTTCGCTGTGCGGCGCGCCCGGCGGTCGCGCCCTACCAACCTCTCCTTGTGAAATGAGCCGGGAAATCGCAGAAATGCTCACACCAAAAGATAGCATGACCGCACCGAGCGCGACATGCGCCGTCGCGACATCGGCTGCTTTGTTGCTCCAGATCGTCCAGGCGCCGAGCGAAATCTGGCAGATGACCAGTGCGACCCAAAGTATCGAGAGTTTTTTAAGCGCTGCAAAACGCGGTGCAGCTCGCCAAACGCAAAGAGCAAACGCGATCACAGCGATCGCGATAATGAACGCGAGAAATCGGTGCGTCATTTGCAGCCAGGTTTGGAATGCGGTCACATCCGATAGGCCGCGAGCGTCGCGCCACGCATTGAGCTTTGCGAGAGCGGCCGCGCTGGTGTCGGGAATCCACGCGCCGTTGGCGGTTGGAAAATCGAGAATCGACAGATCGCGATGTTGATGGCGCATCGTCGCCCCGAGCGCGAGCTGCACGTAAATCGCCACCGTGATTGCAATCGCAACCGCTTTAAGGGCCGCGAATTTTTGCAAATCGATAGGTTGATTTGCGAGCCCTCGCCAAAAATTTGTCGTCACCAGCGCGATGACCACGAGCAATCCAAGGAACGCCTGCGCGACGCAGGCGTGAAAGATTCCGATTTCATCTTTCATCATGGTGACGCGAATCCCGCCAAGAATTCCCTGCAAGATTACGCCAGCAAGCGCAATCACGCCCAGCTTGCGCACCCATTGTCGATCTTCGCTGAGCCAAAGCCAGACGGCGAGAATGATGGTTAGAAATCCAACGAGCGATCCCATTAAACGATGCGTGTGCTCGAACAAAATTCCGCCGACCCATTTCGAAATGGGAAACAAAAACATGTTGTAGCCAAACGTCGTCGGCCAATCGGGCACCGCGAGCCCGACATTTTTGCTGGTGACCATTCCCCCGCTGCAAATGAGTAAGAGCGTCACGACGCACGTGAGCCAGGCGAAACGATTGAGCCATCTCGTTGAGATTGCCGAAGGCATTCAAATCAAATTAACTGCGGAGAAGCGAATTTCGCAGATAATTTGTAGCCGTCGCCTTGCCGGCGACGTGCGCGCTTCGCACAACGAAGCGGCTACAGCTGACCCGGACTTTGCGCAGGTTGGGCCGGCTGCTGTTCAGGTTTGCCGGCGGGTTGAGGTGGTTTGTTTTGTGGCTGCGGCTGCTGCGGTGCACCCGGCGAGGCGCCAGGTTGCGCGCCACCCGCGAGTTCGGCGCGCTCTTTCAGCCACGCCTCATAATCCTGGGGCGTGTCCACCACTAGCGTGCCCTTCATTCCGTAATGGCCGAGGCCGCAAAGCTGGGCGCAAATCACTTCGTAGGTCCCGGTCTTGAGTGGCGTGAACCAGATCGGAATAAGTGAACCGGGGATTGCGTCGCCTGCGATCCGCATGGCTGGCAAAAAGTAATCATGTATCACGTCCTTTGAGGAAAGTTCGGCAATCACAGGGCGATTTACCGGCACATGAAGTTCGCCAAGCGTCACGATATCGTCTTTGCCGGCGGGGTCATTCGGATCGAGGCCGAGCGGATTTGAGTTGCTCACAAAGCTGACATCGCGCCGGCCAAATTGTCCATCCGGCCCTGGCAGGTGATAATTGAAACTGAACTGCTGCGCGACGACGTGAACAAGCAGCGCCTCTTTGCCTGGCGGAAATTGATTCACGCGCTTTGCCCAAAGTGGAATAGCGAAGCCGAGGAGGAGCACAGCCTCGATCAAGACGACGGAGAATTCCAGATGCGTCGAGATGCCGCTCCTCACACCGCGGTGATCCGCACCCGGCTGCCGGCGTCGCCGGAACCGAATCAGCACGAAAATAAAAAACGCCGACCAACCAATAAAAAGCGCGGCCATGAACCAGTGACAAAACTCCAGGATGTGGTCGATCTGATATCCATGGGATGAGGCGTTCGGCGGCTGCCCGAGGAATTCATTGATCAGCGCGAGGCTATTCATATTTGCTCAGATCTTCCTCCGTGAGCTCCTGGTGGGGCTCGGCGGGCATACGCCCATGCCGCCAAAGATGAAAACTGAACGCGCCGATCCCACCGATCACGGACAGGACTGCGCCGAAGAGAAACCAGATGGCCACCGCCATGTGCTCGGTCGATTTTCCATCCTTTGCGCCGTAGCAAAACGGGCACGCCAACGCCTGGTGCGCCGAAACCAACACTGACAACGATAGAATCGACCAAAACTTCTTCATGTGATGATGCGAAGCCGTTTCATTTTCCTATAGAACCAGACACCGTAAACGATCAGCGCAATCGCGGCGGCAAATGATGCGATCGCGCCCGCAAGATAAATCGGCACACCTTCTACAAGGTTCACCCAGACACACCACACCCCAGTCCCGAGCGCAAGCAGCGTCGAGAAAAGGATGAACACAATATGGAAAGCTTTAAGCGACATTTACCGAAAGACCGGGTAGTCGTACCACGCCAAAAATATAAGCCAGAAAAGTCCCAGCACAAAAAAGCCGGTAAAAATCAGGATGCGGTAAATCAGGCGCTTTTCCGCGGCAAGATGCATGAAAACGGCTGCGACGGCGCCCGCTTTCAACGTCGCCACCAACATGGCAATGCCGATATTGGCTTTGCGCGTTCCGAAATCGACATAGGAAAGAGCGACCGTGACGGCGGTGAATGTGAGCAGGAGCGCGCCGACCATCAAATAACCTCTAACGTGCTTTTGTATACCGTGCGCGTATTCCTCGTATTCCTTGGGGTCTTGCGAAATATCAGGCGGATTGTTCATGTTTTAGAGCAGATAGAACAGCGGGAATACAAATATCCAGATCAGATCGACAAAGTGCCAGAAAAGACCACTTACCTCGACGCGATTTGCCAGATGCTCAGGGTTGCGCTGGTAAAGTTTTTTGCTGACCGGCAGCCACATGTATATGAACACGAGCACGCCGCCGAGCACGTGCATTCCGTGCAGACCAGTGATCGTGAAATAGCTGGCGAAATACGCGCTGTGCGTCGGCAAAAACATCGTCGCGCGCTCGACGTCTTCCTTCTCGAGCGTCGCGATTTTGTCAGTGAACGGCAGCGGAAAAAAGTGCGGCCGATCCATGGCAGGATTGGTGGGCTCGGCGTTGAGCGGGTCGAGCGCGACTTCGTATTCCTTGATCTTGGGATCGTTCAGCGCCGCGCGATTGTGCAAATGGCCAGTGATCTCGAGCCGCGGCGGCAGACCTTTGGCGGCGGCATATTCGTTTCCCAGATACTGTTCGTACTTCCCGAGGGCTTCCGGCTTAATGTAAGCGCCGAAGTGATCAAACTTCTGTGGCCATTCGTAAGCCAGCTTGACGACAAGGAAAATCACGCCACACGAAATCGTCGCCAACATGTACCACCAATAGGCGCGATACCTTCTCATCTTCAGCGACGCCCATGCCAAAACCACCGTGACTGACGACATGATCAAAATCGCGGTGTTCATGGTGCCAACGGGAACATTCAGCAGGCCGTGCGGCCAAATGCCCGGCGGCGCATCGAGTCGCAAAAAGATGTAGGCGGAAAAAAGTCCGCCGAAGAGCATCACCTCCGACGCGAGAAACAACCAGATGCCGACCTTGGCGTTCCAAAGACCGGTGTCAGGCCGCGTGGAGATGGTGTACGGAATCTCCATCTGTTCAGTCTACACGAGCACCGGTTCGGCGGGAGGCTTGCGGCGAATGCGCTCGGCCGGTTCCACCGGCTCATTTTGCATTGTGTAATCGCGATCGCGTCCGGGCAGGCTGTATTCGTAGGGGCCCCGATAGGCGACGGGGGGCGTAACGAAATTTCCGTGTGGCGGCGGCGAAGGCGCAGTCCACTCCAACGTGGTCGCTTCCCACGGATTGTCGTTCACCTTTTCGCCGTGCCTGATGCTCCAGAAGAAATTAATGATGAAAGGAATTTGGGCGAGACCCATTATCCAAGCAGCCCATGAGATGGG
>QHNK01000104.1 GCA_003218415.1 Verrucomicrobiota bacterium
GTCATCGCTTCCATCGCGAACACGTTCCCCGCCATCTCCGCGATTTTTCCCGCAATCGCGGCGTGTTTGCCGATGGGCACGCCCCATTGAATCCGTTCGCTCGCCCATTTCCGGCAGATCTCTAGCAAGCGCTTGGATAAACCCGTGCACGCAGCTGGAAGCGTTAGGCGTCCCGTGTTGAGGGTCGTGAGCGCGACCTTCAATCCCTGACCTTCCTTCGCGATCATGTTTTCGCGCGGCACCCGGACATTGGTGAATTTCACGATGCCGTTGTAAAGCGCGCGCAAACCCATGAAATGGCAGCGATATGTAATCTCGAGTCCGGGCGAATCGACATCGACAATGAACGCGGTGATCTGTTTGCGCTCGCGGCCGCCGACCATTTTCGACGGCGTGCGTGCCATCACCACAAGCACGCCGGCCTTGATCAGATTCGTGCACCAGAGTTTTTCGCCGTTGAGGATGAACACTGAGCCGTCTTCGGTCGGCTCGGCGCGGAGACTCATGTTCGCCGGGTCCGAGCCGGCATTCCATTCCGTCAGCGCGAAGGCAGAAATCTCGTGGCGCGCGACGCGCGGCAGATACTTTTTCTTTTGTTCCTCAGTCCCAAAAAGGAGCAACGGTTGCGGCACGCCGATCGATTGATGCGCGGAGACGAGCGCAGTGACATTTGCATCCCAGCTTCCGAGCAACATCGCCGCGCGTCCGTAATTGACCTGTGATAAACCGAGGCCGCCGTACTGCTTCGGGATTTTCACCCCGAACGCACCCATCGCGAAAAGATCATCGATGTTCTTTTGCGGTATTTCGCCCGTCCGATCGATTTCGTCGGCATCGATGTTTTCGCGCAGATATTTTTGCAGAGTGGCAAGAAATTCCTCGCCCGCCGCGCGGTCCTCGGCCGTTTGCGCCGGATAAGGATGGATCCGCGAGAAATCGTAGCGGCCGACAAACAGGTTGCTGGCGAAACTGCCGCGGTCCTCGAGCGGATCGCGCGCAGCCTCGGCCAGCTCGAGCGCTTCGCGCTGGCCTTTCGCCATCTTCGAGGTGTCTATGACCGGCGCCGGCGTTTGCGGCTCGCCACGGGACGAGTCCGTCCGTCCGGCCGACTTCGCGCTGGTTTCCTCAGTCCCGCGACTGCGGGATTTCTCCGGCGCTTCGAGCGGGGATTTCATGGTAGCACAGACATCTTGTCTGTGGGGACACCGGGCATCTTGCCTGGTGTCTGGGAACTGTAAATCGGCAGGCGAGACGCCCGCCTGCCCCACAGGCAAGATGCCTGTGCCACGTCAGTTCTCATAAAATTTCGTGCTCTCCCGCGCATGCTTCCGCAAAATCTCACATGGCGAAAATTTCTCTTCGCTTTGCGCCAGCCTTTCGAGTTCATCGACAATTTTGCTCAGTCCGAAATGTTCGGCGAAACGCAACGGCCCACCACGGAACGGCGCGAAGCCGGTCCCCAGAATCATTCCGTAGTCCGCGTCCTCCGGGGAATCGACTACTTTCTCCTCCACACAACGCGCGGCCTCATTCACCATCAGAAAGACAAGCCGGTGCGCGAGCGCCTCTTCGTTCAACCGCAAACGGGGATCGCGGTGCCGATCCGGTGGAATATTCGGGCCCTCGGCGCCTTCGAGTTCGCCGTGCAACGCGCGGCGCCACTGAGTGAGCGAGTCGTTGGGCGCCTGGACTTTGCCCTCGTATTTGTAAAAACCGGCGCCACTCTTCCGTCCAAGCATCTGTCCGTCGCGCAACCAGAGAAGCACGGCCGAAACGTGATCGCGGCGGCCGTAAGCTTTCTCAAGTGTGTTGCCGATATCGATCGCGATATCGACACCGATCTCGTCGATCAACCGCAGCGGTCCCATGGGCATGCCCCATTTCACAAGTGCGTTGTCGATCTTCTCCGCGTCGAGGCCGGCTTCGAAAAGCTCGGCGGCATCGAGCAGATAAGGGAACAAAACGCGGTTGACCAGAAAACCCGGCCTGTCGCGCACAATCACCGGCAGTTTTCCGATTTGTCGCACAAAGGCCAGGCTTCGCTCGCGCGTCCCATCCGAAGTCTCCTTCGCAATGACAACTTCCACCAGTTTCATCCGGCTGACCGGATTAAAAAAATGCAATCCGATGACGTGCTCGGGCGAGACCGTAACGTCGGCGAGTTCGCTGACCGGAAGCGCCGAAGTGTTGGTGGCGATAATGGTCTTCGGACCGGCTTCCATCGCCAGCTCGCGGAAAACCTCTTTCTTGACGCTTAGTTTTTCCGAGGCGGCTTCGATCACGAATCGCACATCGCGCAACTCCATGGGAGCGGTCGAGCCACAAATCCGGGCGCGACCTTCTTTTGCTTTTTCCTCCGTCATCAAGCCGCGCTTGACCGCGTCGGCGTAGATTTTTTCGATGTTCGCCAAACCGCGGTCGATCTGTTCTCGAGCGATGTCGCGCAGAATCACCGTGACGCCGCGAGAACTTAGCCATTGCGCGATGCCTGAGCCCATCACGCCCGCGCCGATCACAGCCGCGTGTATCACTCTTTCGGCCGGCGTTCTCGAAGATCCTTTCTTGTATTTCTCCGCCAAAAAGAAATTCCGGATCAGGTTCTGCGTCGATTCCGTTTTGCCAAGCTCCACAATCGCCTCCAGCTCCATCCGTGACGACTCATCAGGCGAAATCGAAAGAGTCTTATTGATGATTTGGCAAGCGCGTTCTGGCGCCGGATTTCCGTGTTGCCGTGGAGGGGCCAGCGAGGCTGGCGTCCCAGGAGATCCGCCCTCCATTTTGCGTTTTCCGACGCGCAATCGTTCCTTTGGGCGATGGATGAGCTGATCGCGCGGCGCAATTTCATCGAGCAAACCGAGCTTCAAAGCTTCCTGAGCAGAATAAAGTTTCCCTTTCAGAATCACGTCAGCAGCCTTTTCGGCACCGATCAAGCGGGGCAGGCGCGTGCAACCGCCCCATGCGGGAATTAGTCCGAGTGTAGTTTCGGGAAGCCCAATCCTCGTGGCCGGATCATCGGTTGCGATTCGATAATCGCACGCCAGGGCGACTTCGTAACCGCCGCCCGCGGATGCGCCGTGGATAGCGGCAACTGTCGGGATCTTTAGATTGGCAAGTCGGCCAAAGATTCGCTGCCCTTTTGCAATGAATTCGCGCATATCGCCCGACTGCGCCTGTTGCAACAGCGTCTTCAAATCTGCGCCCGCGACGAAGATCGATTTTTTTGCCGACGCGATAATCAGGCCACGCAGCGACGCCTCATGCTCAACGAAATCGAGATGTTCATTTAGTTCCTCGAGCGTGGCGGCGTCGAAAATATTCGCGCCCGACTCAGGGCGATCGAAGGTCAGCACGCAGATTTGGTCGTCGCCAATCTCACGCCGAATCATTGAGGCTGTAGCAACTGCCGGCATTAGCTTTATTTTCGAACGTTTCAGGCAAATGCCAAGCGCAGAGGTAGGGAGGCCGGCTGTCCCGAAACCTTTCGGGAGTCATCGCAGCGCGATGACCCTACCATTGCGCTTGTCAAATCTGAGTGTTAAAACTCGGCGGCAGCCGCGCGCGAACAACGGTTATGGTCGGCAAAATTTTAGAACCCGAAATCAGGAGCTTGATCGAGGCGCGTAACTTCGGCGCGCTGCGCGAGGTATTTCGTGAATGGCCGCCAGCCGATGTTGCCGAAGTGATCCTTGATCTGCCGGAAGACGAACAGGTCATCATCTTTCGTGTTCTGCCGCATACGCTGGCGGCCGATGTTTTTGAATATCTCGATTTCGATGCGCAACAGAAACTGCTGCACGCCATGGCTCATGAACAGGTCGTGGCCATTCTCAATGAAATGTCGCCAGACGATCGCACGGCGTTTCTCGAGGAGTTGCCGAGCGCCGCGGCGCGGCAACTGATCCGCCTGCTTACGCCCGAGGAACGGCGAATCGCGCAATCACTGCTGGGCTATCCAGAAGACAGCGTAGGCCGTTTGATGACCCCTGATTTCATCGCGGTGAAAGAAGATTGGACTGTGCAGCAAGTGCTCGATTACATCCGCGAACACGGCCACGACAGCGAGACGCTCAATGTGATTTACGTGGTCGATGAGCGCGGCAAGGTGATCGACGATATTCGGATGCGTGAGTTTTTGCTCAGACCCCTCGGGTCGGCCGTCCGCGACATGATGGAAAAGGTCTTCGTTACGTTGAACGCGACGGACTCCCAGCAGGACGCGCTGAATGTGTTTCGCAAATATGATCGCACGGCGCTGCCGGTCGTTGACTCGAGCGGCGTGCTCGTCGGCATCGTGACGATCGACGACATGCTGGACGTCGCCGAAGCCGAAGCTACCGAGGACATCCAGAAATTCGGTGGCATGGAGGCTCTGGACGAGCCGTACATGCGGATTCCCCTCTGGCGCATGGTGCGCAAACGCGCCGGCTGGCTCGTCATCCTGTTTCTGGGAGAAACGTTGACCGCGACGGCGATGGCAAATTATCAGGCGGAACTGGCCAAAGCCCTTGTGCTCGCGTTGTTTCTGCCGCTTATCATTTCAAGCGGCGGCAACTCTGGATCACAAGCATCCACTTTGATGATTCGAGCCATGGCGCTTGGCGAAGTGACTCTCCGTGATTGGTGGCAGGTGATGCGCCGCGAACTGCAAGCCGGTCTTTTCTTAGGAGCTATCCTCGGAGCGATCGGTGTCGTGCGCGTGGGCGCATGGGCAATCGTCGGCGAACAATATTTGCATCAACAGCCGTATGGTGCGCATTGGCCGCTCGTCGCGCTCACAGTCGGCATCGCGCTCGTCGGCGTCGTGCTTTGGGGAACGCTCTCCGGGTCCATGCTTCCCTTCATCCTGCGCAGAGTCGGTGCTGATCCTGCAGCGTCTTCCGCCCCATTTGTCGCAACGCTGGTCGATGTGACCGGACTAATTATTTATTTCAGCATCGCCCTCGTAATCATGCGCGGCGTAATGCTCTAGGCCCCAACGCTACGATTTATCCAGGTCTTCGATGACTTTCTCCATGCCGCTGACCACGAGGGTGAAGCGATCGTAATCGAGCTTGTCGGGTGTGTCGCTCGATGAATGGTAATGTGGATAACGAAACGGCGCGGTATCGGTGACCATTAGTCCTGGGTAGCCGTACCGCCAGAATGACCATTGGTCGGACCAACTAACGCCGGGAATAAATGCCGGAAGCGCCGCGCCTTCGGACGGAATCTTTGCATGTTTGCGAAAGAGCGCGACTACGCGACGCAGCAACGCCCGCGACTGAACGTTGCTGACGAATCCGATGAAGTTGCCGACTTTCGGATAAAAGATACCCAGTCCCGGCGACGGATAGGTTTGCGAATGCGGCGCGTCGGAAAAATAACCGATCGTTTCGAGGCTGATCATGCCCGAGATTTTGTCGCCGCGCGCTTTGCATCTGCCGGCGTAAATAAAGCTGCCCATTTCATCGGACAAAAAATAGGGTGGCTCCTCGTTCACAAACACGACAAAGCGCAATGTGTGTTCTGGCTTTCTGCCGGCAAAGCGCTGCGCCAACGCGAGGGTTGCAGCCACGCCGGTGCCGTTATCATTCGCGCCCGGTGAGCCAAATACCGAATCGTAATGCGCACCGATCAGAAGAATCTCGGGACGAGCGCCGGCAATTTCAGCTTCGATATTGTGGCAGGCCTGCCCGTGCATGTCGTAACTGTCGCGGCGCGTTCGGAGACCAGCGCGTGAAAAAGAATTTTCGATAAAATCAGCAGCGGCATTGAGCTGCGGGTAATGCCACATGTTGCGTTCGCCGATTTCTCCAGCCAACTTTTGCACACTGGCACGGAGTTCTTCACGAAGCGCAACTTCATCGGTCGACAGCGGTGCAGCCTTCAAAATATTCTTGCCGGGCATTCTCACTCCAAACCACCAGAGTAACGCCAAAACCGCGGCGACCGCGATAGCAATGCGCAGAGCGCTGAAAAGAAGTGATCGCAACACAACTGGAACGCACCTGTGCGCTTACGCAATTTTTCTCCGAAATCGCAACGCGCAGAAACTGAACAGCAAGATCGACATCACCATCAGGACAACAAGGTTCTGCCAGTATTCTAGGAGCGTTGCGCCGCGCAAAATGATCGCGCGCATGAGCGCGATGAAATATGTCGTGGGAAAGAGCGCGCCGAGCGCGTAAAAAATCCACGGCATGGTTTCCCGTGGGAAAATGAATCCGGAAAAGAAGACGCTTGGTAACAGGAACACCATCGACATTTGGAGCGCCTGCATTTGGTTTTCGGCCCTGGTCCCAACGAGCAAACCCAGGCTCAGTAATGCAAACACATAGACGAGCGTGGAAAACATCATCGCGAAGACATTGCCCACGATTGGAACGAAAAACACAAACCGCATAATGGTGAACAAAACCACCGCCATTGCCATGCCGATACACAAATACGGAACCAGCTTTCCGAGCATCAGGCCCGCGCGGCTTAAGGGGCTCACCAGCAATTGCTCGAGCGTGCCGCGTTCCCGTTCACGCACCAGCGCCATGGCGGCCGCAACTGTCGTCCCAATTTGCAAAACGACGCCAATCACGCCCGGCACAAAAAAGTTCGGCGCGCGCATGGCTGGGTTGTAAAGCATTTGAGGACGAACATCGATCGGCATCCCCTTCCGGCCGGTTTCACGCAAAAGCGATTCCATTGATTGGGTCAACGCCACGCCGAGTCCAGTCTGAAGAGCCTGCAACGCCGTCGTGGAATTGGAGCCATCGACAAGCAGTTGCACCTGCGCGGAGTGGCCTGCCAACAATTCGCGAGTAAAGTTCGGCGGGATATCGAGCGCAGCATAGGCGCGGCCTTTGCGCATTTCGCTCTTGAGCTGCTCCAAACTTTGCACTTCACCCACTACGCGAAATGTCTCCGTGTTTACGAAACGGTCGATCAACTGACGGCTCTCGACGGTGCGATCTTCGTTGAAAACGAGCATTGCCATGTGTTTGACGTCGTTATCGAGCGCGTAGCCGAATGCAATCATCTCGATCAACGGCGGGAAAAAAAAGAAAAAGAGAGTTAGCGGATCGCGCGCGACGACGATGAATTCCTTGAACAAAATTGCGCCGAGGCCGCGAAACAATTTGTGTTTCATCACGCGGCCTTTTGTTGTTCAACGGCATGCTTGGCCGAAAGCTCGACAAACACGTCCTCGAGCGAAGGGCCGATTACATGAATCTCGACATGACCAATCCCGACTTTGAGCAATTGTTCCTCAATTTGGGCGCGCTTGACGTTTTCATCGACCAACAAATGCATCGATTGGCCAAAGACGGTAGCGCTGCGTACTCCGCGCATCTCGTGCATGGCATGCAATGCCGTGGTCACATGATCGCAAGTCACATCGAGCCGGCGCGTTCCCGGCGGATTTACCTCCGGCAGTTTTTTTAAGTCGTCCGGCTCACCGCATACGATCAGTTTCGACATGTAAATGTAGCCCACATGATCGCAGCGCTCGGCTTCATCCATGTAATGGGTCGTCACAAAAAGCGTCATGCCTTTGCCGGCGAACTCGAAGAGCAAATCCCAGAGTTCGCGCCGCGCGACCGGATCGATGCCAGCAGTCGGCTCATCAAGAAAGAGCACGCTCGGCCTGTGCATGAGCGAGCACGCCATGGCCAGCCGTTGACGCCAGCCGCCCGAAAGCTGCCCGGCCCGCCTGTCGATGTACGGCTCAAGATGCGTCGTGGCGATCATTTCGTCGCGCCGCTGGTTCAATTCGCGGCCGCTCAGGCCATAAAGCTTCCCGGCAAAGATGAGGTTCTCATTCACCGTCAACTCATCATAGAGCGAAAATTTCTGCGACATGTAGCCGATCATTTCTTTGATCGGCTCGGCATCTCGCACGATGTCGTGGCCGCCGATTCGCCCCGTGCCGTCGCTCGGCTCCAGAATCCCGCATAGCATCCGGATCACGGTTGTTTTCCCGGAACCGTTCGGACCGAGAAAGCCGAAGATCGATCCCTTTCCGACCGAAAACGAAACGTGATCGACAGCCGTGACTGTGCCGAAGCGCTTCGTTAGCCTTTCAACTTCGATCATCGGCTGTTGCTGTAGCGCCATATTAAATCACCACGAAGGACGCGAAGAACACGAAGAAATCCAAAGTTTGCTTCAAATTTTATTCTGGCCTTCGTGACCTTCGTGCTCTTCGTGGTTAACC
>QHNK01000105.1 GCA_003218415.1 Verrucomicrobiota bacterium
AACAACCGTGATCGAAGGCGCGGCGCAGGAACCGGAAGTTGTCGATCTTGCGAATTTCTTAAACAAAATGGGCGCCAAAATCGAAGGCGCAGGCACGCGCCGTTTGATCATCGAAGGCGTAAAAGAATTGCACGGCGTCGAGCACGACATCATTCCCGATCGGATCGAAGCGGGAACATTTCTGGTGGCGGGCGCAATTGCCGGTAGGGAAGTAACCGTCAAGCGCGTAAATCCCGAGCATGTTCGCGCGGTCACCGATGCGCTGGCGCGATGCGGCCTTCCAATCGACGTCAAAGATGATGCGATTTCGATCTTGCCCAACGGAGATGCCAGTGCACTAGAGCTAACGACGGAGCCATATCCAGGTTTTCCGACCGACATGCAGGCGCAAATGTGCGCGCTACTCTCGACGACAGACGGCATCAGTGTCATCACAGAGAACATTTTTCCGCAACGCTACATGCATGTCGCTGAGTTAAAGCGGATGGGCGCACATGTCGATCTTGAAGGCGCGACTGCGGTGATCCAGGGCGTCGATCATCTCTTTGGCGCTCCAGTGATGGCGAGCGACTTGCGCGCGTCCGCCGCGCTGGTGCTTGCGGGATTGAAGGCGGACGGAATTACCGAAGTGAGCCGCGTCTATCACATCGACCGCGGCTACGAACGTCTCGATGAAAAATTGGGCGAACTCGGCGCGCAAATCGAGCGCGTAAAAGAAGCATGATCTGATCTTTTTTCTTGCTCTTCTCGCGGCAAGCAGGCAGTCGTTGGTCTAGCAAGCGAAAGGTTAAAACATGGACCAATCACCACCACCACCGCCTCCTTCATCCGATGTCCGAACGTGGTGCGTCCTCTGCCACGCCAGCGCATTACTCGGATTGTTCTTTCATTTTGTCGGTCACATTCTCGGTCCGCTCGTCGTTTGGCTCATGAAACGCGGCGACTCACCTGAGATCGACGCATACGGAAAAGAATCACTCAATTTCCAGATCTCCATGCTGATTTACGATGCGATTGCGGCAATTCTCTGCATCGTCCTCATAGGCATTCCGATTTTGATCGCGCTATGGGTATTGAACACGGTGCTGGTCATCATTGCGTCCGTCAAAGCTGGCGAGGGAAAGTTCTATCGGTATCCCTTTACCATTCGGTTGATCAACTAACCCCGCGCCGTCATCCCGAGCAAAGTCGAGGGATCCCGTTGCGCGGCCTCCAACGTAAAATCGCGGGGATTCTTCGACTCCGCTTCGCTCCGCTCAGAATGACACGCTTGGCCAGCGTCAGCTGACTTCCGCCAATCGGCGCAACGTCTTTAGGTTCATCACGTCATCGCGCAAGTCCTTTCCCTTCGGGGTTTCCAGCACTTTCGGGATCTTGCGGAAACGGCGGTCACGCATGATGAAGCGGAAAGCATCCAAACCAATCCGGCCTTTGCCGATGTGTTCATGTCGATCCACTCGCGAACCGCAAGCGGGTTTGGAATCGTTGAGGTGAACGGCTACGAGACGATTCCGGCCGATCCGGCGATCGAATTCGCGCAGGGTCTTTCGCGTTGAATGTTCGTTGCTAATGTCGTAGCCCGCGGCGAAAAGATGCGCGGTGTCAAGGCAAACGCAGACGCGTTCTGGCTCGTGCACATTGGCAAGGATGAAAGCGAGATGCTCGAACCGATGACCGATGCATGAGCCTTGTCCGGCTGTAGTCTCGAGCGCGATCTTCGTTTTCACGTCTGGGACTTTGCGAAACACCTCATTAATCGAAGCGATGATTTTCTCCAAAGCCGCTTCTTCGCCCGCGCCGAGGTGCGCACCCGGATGCAATACCAGAAACGGTAATTCAAGCTGATCCGCGCGGGTGAGTTCCTCCGAGAGGGCGCGAATTGAATTTGCGTGAAACTGCGGATTCGTCGCAGCCAGATTGATTAAGTAATTGGCGTGCCCAAATACCGACAACAACTCACCCCGCTGGACATGATCAAGGAAAGCGCGGATTTCCTCTCGCCTCAGTGGGCAGGCAAACCATTGCATGTTGTTCTTTACGAACATTTGCATTGCGGTGCAGTGGATCGAACGCGCCCGCTCAATCGCCATGCTCAGGCCGCCGCGGATGGACATGTGCGCGCCTAAGAGAAGTTCGGATCGCGGATTTCGGATTGCGGCTTGAGATCGCGAGGCGACCCGCTGTGTTTTCTTCATTCCGCAATCCGCAATCGGCACTCCGCGATTGCTAAAAAACCTTTGGATGCCAATCGGGTTTCTTGAGGCTTCCTTCGCCGGCGTATTCGAAAAGTTTGTACATCGGGGTGAGCAGCACGCCGGGGCCTTTCATGTTCAAACGCATACTGAAATCGAGCTTGTCGTCCAGAAAATGAACATCTCCGTGCCCCAGCATGCTAAAGAGGCTCCCAGCAGCCTCGAAATCGTCGGTATGAATAATTCCGTTCTCGACCTTGAAGTCTGCGCTCGCTTTGTGCGCGATGCTATATCCGCTGCCGGGGACAATGAGGTTCAGAATTCCCGAAAGCGGCCCGAAAATCGGGATTGCGAAAACATCGCCGTTGTTCACTTCCACTTTTCCATGGCCACGCATCGTGCGCGGATCGCTGCCCAGCCCGGTAAAATCATACGTGCCGTTCAAGAGGCCGTGCGCCGTCTTGTAGTTGTAGTACAAATCAGTCAGGAGCGGAAAATTGATGTCGCTCACCGAGACACTTGCGTGGTAACGGGGATCGTTTCGCGCCTGCGAGATGTCAGTATTTCCACGCAACGTGCCGGCAAGAAGAGCGCCGCGAACATCGGTGATTTGCAGCCGGTCGTGGGTGAAGAGCAATCGGGCCGAGACGCGGTCAAAGGGCAGCGTTTTCCCAAGAAAGACGTAGTCCATTCCATTGGCCCCATCCACGTTTATGTCCAGACGCGTGTTCTTGCCGCCGCGAAATTGGTAAACGCCATTGGCGGTGACATTGGGCGGCCGCCGGAATTTGTATGGTACCACAGTTTTCGAAACCTTTGGGTCGATCCAGAAAATTATCTCGGCTGGATTCAATGAGCTTCGGATATTTGAAACGCGCACTTCGTGTTTTTTAAAATCGTAGGTGAAACTGCCCGTGCCGACGCCTTCATTGCGCGCGATGTGAAGGTCCTCGCAAGTGAGTGCGCCATCGACGAAATGGATTCCGGTGTTGGCGCTGTTCATCCATGTGCCGCGGAACCGGCTACGTCCCAAAGTGATGGTTCCATCGCCTTGCCAGCTCCCCGGATGGCGATCTTTGCCCCTGATTACCAGTCGAATTGCGGGCGAACGTTGCCATTCCCAGTCCCGCAGAAATTCGCTTAACTCCGGAGAAACAAGCGCACGGATTGCATCTGGAGATATAGCGCTCTCAATGTCTAAGCGGAAATCGGCTGGCGCATCGAAGAGATCAGCTCTGAGCTGGCCGGTTTGATGGCGCACCCGCAGGTCGCGAACCATTGTGCGCTCACCGTCCCACGAAAAATCGGCAGTGAGATCGGAGAACGGCACCGCCTTGTAGTTGAACTGCCCAAAAGCGGCGTGCCCGATGATTTTTGGCCGAAATTCAGCTGGCCCGAAATTTACCGACCCGGAGATTTCGACCAGAGGCGGCGAGTAAAATTTCGTGCCGGCGAGCGGTTCCCCCAGGCCCAAAGCATCAAGAAACGCCTTCAAATCCAGGGTGCTGCGTACTTGGAAATTGGCGTTGTTACTTTCCCAGTTCCAATCAGCGCGTCCGACGAAACTGCCCTTGCGGTCGCTCCATTCGCAATGTGCGATGTTCAAGTGCTGATTATTCCATTCAGCGGCGGCGGACAGATCTCTTATTTCATAGCTGCCGCGTTGCAATCGGTCCCCGTGCAGCGTCGCCTCTACGTGCGCCTTTTCGATTTCTGCGACGTCTCCGCTAAATTTTAACTGCAACGATGGAACCGCGGCTGGGAACCTGAACTTTTGCAATTCATTCAACAAGCGCTGCGCAATCAACATCCGTCTTTGCCATTCTTCAGGTGAGATCGGCGGCGACGGCTGGTAATTCTCGCGCTTGATTAATTGTCCGGTCACGGAAATCCGAATTCCGCAGAAGATTCCCTCAGCCTGACTGACATAAATTTGTTCCGGCGGAAAATAAACGTGGGCGCGAAAGTTGACGAGGTGCGCTTTATCGGTTTTTCCATCCGCCGTCTTGAGTGGGAGGGTGATTTGCGCATCACGCACATCCAGTGCGTTGAGAAAGGGCTGACGATGGATAAGCGCGGCGTAATTGATATCGAGTGAAACCTCATTAATCAGGGCAAGCGTTTTGTCGCGATTCTTGTAATCGAAAATCCTCACATTTCTTGCGATCAACCCACGAAACGGGTCCAGCGTCAGGCGCCCTATATCAGCTTCGACGCCGCGTTTGTGTAACTCTTCCACCACGCGGTAGCGCCATTCCCGGCCAAATCCCCGACGCGCCAGATAATAGCCGCCGACGATAATTCCAAAAATTGCGCCGAGAACTACCAGACGCAGCACGTTGAGAGCGATTCGGTATCCCCACGTGCGTTGTCGATACTTCGTGGAAGGCCGAACCTGCGGTGGTTCAAGGACGGGCGGCATGAATTGTTGAAGGGTTACAACGTTACAAGCGTTACAAAAGTTACAATGTTAAATCGTTTCAGCGCCGATCCCGATGTAATCATATAACGATGTAACTCTTAAACATGTCCGTCTCCGACCTGCCTGCTCTTAATGCCTCATTTAATCTGGTGAGCACCATCTTCATCTCAATGGGCTGGTACTTCATCCGGCATGGCGCGTGGCGGCGTCACATGGCATGCATGATCACGGCCGTCATTTCGTCGGCCTGTTTTTTGGTTGGCTACATCATTTATCACGCGCAGGTCGGCGAAAAATCGTCGGGATACACAGGTTGGATTGCCGCCTTTTACTTCCCGATACTCGCTTCGCACGTTCTGCTTGCCTTTGTGACGTTGCCTCTCGTGATTTTGACGCTTGTTCAGGTTTTTCGTCGCCGATGGGACCGGCACAAGTTGATCGCGCGCTGGACCATCCCAATCTGGCTGTATGTCTCGGTCACAGGCGTGCTTGTGTATTTGATGCTCTACAAATGGTTTCCTCCGGGACTGTAACCGTCGCCCTCTGGGCGACGCCGCACGTGAGTGCAAACGTCAGCGTTGTGCTTCCCACAGGGAAGCGATTACAGATGCATCACGCCAAGTCTTGCGCTCGGCAATTATTTGATGTTTGATCACACGATGCGCCGCCGCGCATGCGAGAGAATTTATGGTCACAATTGCCACATTCAACGAGCCGGCTAAAGCGCGGCAATTGAAACGACGTTTCCACGATGCCGGCATATCCGCCGATGCTCACAATGAAGCGCCGCTGCAACAGGTTGGCTTCATGTCGCGTCCGCAAGCGAATGCCAAAGTGATGGTGGAAGACAGCGATTTCGAAAAGGCCCAGGACCTTATGATCGAGTGGGAGGCTACCGATCCGGATATCTCCGCCGCTCTCATCCGCTGCCCGCAATGCGGTTCTTCAAATATCGAGTACCCGCAGATGACCCGAAAATTCATGACCCCAGCGCTCGTCATCGTGCTTTGTGCCCTGAAGATTATTCCAAAGGAGTTTTATTGTCAGGATTGCCACTTCACCTGGAGCAACCAGGAGGAGCCTACCATCGGACGGCTTTGGCATCGATTCTTTCCGGGAAGCGAATCTGGCACGGAAGCCTCGTAGGAAGCGGAGTTTATTGTCCCGGCACCTGATTCTTCGCACACGATTCTTCTTGTGATGGACCTTCGTTTGCCGGGAGCAATGGGAACTTGTTGTGCGTCCTCCGCCGGCCGCGCTCAAGGCGAATCTCGAGTTTCGCTCGGAGGCGTAACCGCACCTTGCCAGTCATGAAATGGCTATTCGTATTACTGCTCGCACTGGTCATCTTCGGCGGCGCCGCCTGGTTCGGTTACAACACCTTTGTAAAAGAAGAAATCGCAGTGAAAAAGGAGCAACGCGGCGAAGTTACTCCGCCACCCGCGCCGGACATCAGCCTGCCGGAATTTCAGGCGGCGGCCCAACTGCGACAGGATGGAAAACTGACAGAAGCTCGCGATGCGCTTGTCGCGTTCATCCAAAAATATCCCTCCGGAAAACATCTTGAGGAAGCGCGAGATTTGCTCGGGGAAGTGAACATTGACATTTTGCTGTCGCGTCATCCCTCTCCGGAAAAGACCGAATACATTGTGAAACCTGGAGACGTGCTGGCGAAAATTTCGCGGAAGCTAAAGACGACGCCCGAGCTGATCATGCGCATGAACAATATGAGCGGCACGATGCTGCACATTGGCGAACACCTGCTCATTTCGCACCCTGATCTCTCGATTGTTATTCAACGAAAAGCGAACCTGGTTGTGCTCCTCAATCACGGCACCTTTTTCAAGCAATATCACGTGCGTGAAGCAAAACTACAGGCCAAACAATCAGCTAAAATCACGGCAAAAGTTGCCGAAACGATGGCTTGGAAGGGCGGAAAACGCGTCGGCATCGGCAGCAAGGAGTATCTAAGCAGCACTCGGTGGATCCGACTCGCGGGCGCTCCAGCTTACACTCTGTATTCGGTGCCGGATGCGGCGCATCCCAATCTCGAGCAACCGCCCCCGCCGGCGGGCCTCGGCCTGGCGGCCTCCGATGTTGAGGAACTAAGCAGCCTTGTAAACAACAAGACGCCTGTCACCATTACGGACTGAGTTAAACGTTAAAAGGCTTACAATGTTAAAATGGATACGAATCGACACGACCGCGAAGTGCTGGACGTTGTAACTTTTTAAACGTTGTAACCTTTAACCTACGATGGAATGGCAACCGCTCGATTTCGAAAGGCCGATCTTTGAACTGGAACGGCGATTGCAGGATCTAAAGAATCACTCCGACAAGCACGATGTCGATCTCGATTCGGCCATCAAAGAACTGGAGACAACCCTTCGCGAAACGCGCCGCCAAATTTATGGCAACCTGACGGCCTGGCAGCGTGTCCAAA
>QHNK01000058.1 GCA_003218415.1 Verrucomicrobiota bacterium
CCTGACTTTGAAGAATTAGCCCGCGAGATGTTGCAAACAGAACGCGATACTGTCATCGCACTCCGCAACGAAGAGGCGATCAACGATCAGGCTTTGCGCCGGATCCAACGCGATATTGATCTGGCCGAAGCCCGGCTTCACCGGCCAGCTTAAAATTGGCGGCGCGGATCGCATTCTGTATGGAAAAGAACTTCTCAGTTTCGCGGCGGTTGCGACGCGATGGACGCCACCGTCGAAGATCTGTGACAGTTCTCAACCTGATTGCGCGGGACGAACAAAGCCCGCTCGATGAAGTCCTCGGTGTGCGGATCACCGCTTGACCGCGCTTAGTTAAAAGTACCGAGGGCGTCGTGCACGCCGGCGATGGACATACCGCCTTCGCCCACGGCAGCGGCGCAACGTTTCACCGATCCCGAGCGCACATCGCCGGCGGCAAAGATTCCGGGGAGGCTGGTTTCGAGTGGGCCGGGTTGGTGTTTGTTCGTCTTCCAGGCTGGGGCGCCGGCGACGTTGATCCCCGTTTTGATGAAGCCTTTCTCGTCGCGTTCGATTTCTGGTGGTAACCAGTCGGTGCAAGGTCTGGCGCCAATCATGGAAAAAACGGCCGGTGTTCGAACGGCTCGGCGTTCGCCGGTCTTCGTATTTTCCAGTTCGATTTGTTCGAGCTTTTTCTCGCCGGACATTTTGCGGATTTCGGTGTTGCGGAGAATCTCGATGTTCGCGCACCCTTCGACCCGACGCGAAAGGTAGCTCGACATTTTGCTCTCGATGTTTTTTCCCCTAACGACTAATAACACTTTGGCCGCGCCCTCGGAAAGAAACATCGCCGCCTGGCCGGCTGAGTTACCGCTGCCGGCGACAACAACAGTTTCGTTGCGACAAAGCTGACCTTCCAGGGCGGTGGCAGCGTAATAAACGCCGACACCTTCGAATTGTTCGCGGCCCTCGGCATCGAGCCGGCGATAATTCGCGCCAGTCGCAATCAGAAGAGCTTTTGCGCGAAGCACGGCAGAGCAACCTTCCGTCTCGAGACACACGCGATATTCGTCATCGGGGTTGTATTGCAGCGAAAGGGCCTCGGCTGGTGTGGAAAATTTCGCGCCGAACCGGTAGGCCTGAAGCTGCGCGAGCCAGGTTAATTCGCTACCACCAATGCCGGTCGGGAATCCAAAGAAGTTTTCAATGAGTGAAGAGGAACCGGCTTGTCCGCCCGGAGCATAACTTTCCAAAACGACCGTCTTCAATCCCTCTGAGGCGGCATACACCGCTGCGGCTAGGCCTGCCGGTCCGGCGCCAACAATGGTCAGGTCGGACAGAATTTCGGTTTCATTTTCGTCCGCGAGTGATCGCAGCAAGCCGGCTTCCCGTGCGACTTCGCGCAACGACGGCTTGCGCAGTCGACCACCGGCCGGAGTGATCAGGACCGGTAAATCGCGACTCGTTAGGTGAAAACGTTTGCCCAGCGTCTGTCCCTGTTCGCTCTCAAATTCCACGAGCCGATGCGGGATGCGATTCTTGTCGAGGAAATCATCGAGCTGATGTCCATCGCGCGCATCGCGGCTGGCCAGAACACGCATTCCCGCGAATTCGCGATCGCGGCGAAGCCGCCGGCGTCGCATGATCAATGCATCGACGATTGTCTTGCTCACGGCGGGAATCTCCGCGAGCGCGCGCCGGAGTTCGGCCGCCGGAATGTGGAGAATCTCGGCCTCGTCCGATGTGACTCTCGAGGAACCGAGGATTGATGTGCCCTGAAGCATCGATACGTCCCCGATGAAATCGCGCTCGTGCGCGGTAGCGAGGTTATATTCGGTGCCATCGCGCGTCTCGAAGGCCTCGAATTCACCGCGCAAAACAATCGCTAATCCGAGATCGCGCTGCCCGGCTTTAAAAAGCATGTCGCCGCGTTTCATCACCCGGCGCTCGCCCAAAGGTTCAAGGAGCGATAGCTGGTGATCGTTCAGTTTCGGAAACGCGATGCTTTCGGTATCGCGATAAAATTGTTCGTCCTTTTCTTCGTCAGTCATGAAATCGGAAGCTCGTGGTGCTCAGAACGAATTCCGAAGCGCGCAGCCCGGATTTTTCTGAGCAGCCTGTAGCAACGGCCCTGTGGGCCGTCTTCGCAGTGCCAGGAGCAGCACAAAGATGGACCGGGCACAGCCCGGTGGCTACAGAATCTATGAAATCGCTTGGTCAATTCGCCCGGCGCGTTGTCTCGAAAAGGAACCAAGCTCGTCGCTCTGTTTCATCGATCCAAACTTCGATCAGACTCGTCGTGGCGACGTCGCGGTGTTCCTCACACACGTTGTGGGCCTCGCGGAGACGCGCGGCCAGGGTTTTGTTGTCCTCTGCTAATTCGGCGAGCATGTCCAATGGCTCAACGTATTCGGCATCGTTATCGAGCACGCGCTGAGTACGCGCGATCTGGCCGATCGATCTCAGCGTGATTCCGCCAAGCTTTCGGACGCGCTCAGCGATTGGATCTATCATCGCAAAAAGCTGGTCGGCCTGCTCGTCGAGGAGCAAATGGTAATCGCGGAAATGCGGCCCGCTCATGTGCCAGTGGAAATTTTTCGTCTTCACGTAGAGCGCGAACACATCGGCGAGAATGGCATTCATCGTGCCGCTTATGTCTTTGGTGGCCGCAACCGACAGATCAGTTCGCGTCGCGAGTGGTGCGTCGCGTCTCTGCGTGAGCTCCAATCTTTTCTTCGAATTAGGTTTGTTCATTGTTGTAGCTCCGTTGTTGTCTGATCATTCTTGAGTTCAGGCGTTGGTTTGCGTGTTAGTAACTCGCGCCTTGTGGCAACCCCATTGTCGCGGCCGTGTCCGTGTCGAGATAGCCAGTCATGCGCAAGCCGTGGCTACGTTGATAACTCCTGAGCGCCTGGCGCATTTCAGGGCCGAGCGCTCCGTTGCTTTCGCCGTGATAATAGCCCTCTCGCGCGAGTCGCTCCTGCGCTGCGACAACCGTCGAGTAGTTTGAGTAAGACTGATCGCTGTAGCCGTTCGGATCGTAATCCGCTTCGGTTTGGTAAATGCTGGAGTCGTAGTAATCCTGCGCTTGATCGGGATAGCTATTTTGATCGTAATACGTTTGCGCTTGGTAATCGCCGGAATCGTAGTAACCGGGGTCATAGGAGTAGGGATAGTCATAGCCGTAGTAGGGCGAGCCGTAGGCGTAGTAATCTGGGTAGTACCCCCAATATGGCCACCACGGATCGAATCCGATATTGAAGATCACCCACGATCCGTTGATGAAGCAGCACCGGTGGCCATTCCACCAATGGTCGCTATGATGGTCCCAATCGCGATGCCAATCTCCGGAACGCTGCGCGAACACCTGTTTTTGCCAGTCACCACGAAGATGATTGTTGCCACTCCGGAAGTGACTTCCGGTATTTCGCTGGTTCCACACGCTTGTGACAGCTGGATTTCTGTAATTCGCAAACCGCTGGAAACGTTTACTTTGATTAGGTTGTCTGATCGTTGCCGCAGTGAATGGACCCGAGCGGGTAAACGTTCCCCGATTTGGATAAATCGAAGGCTGGCGAAACCCAGTCGGCCGGTACGAACGCATTCCAAATGACGAATAGCGGTGGCCCGGATAAATCATCCTGCCGCCGAAGCTGCGCGTCGGCATGGAGTGCATCGATGAAAAGCCGCCGGCACGCGCCGGAGCGTGAGCAGCCGGAGCGGCGTGCGCAACTGCACCACCGTGAAAACCTCCGCCACCGCCTTGGTAGGCTCCTGGATTTGCTTGAGCAATCATCGCCGCACTCGCCAGAACTGCGCCGCATAAAAATTCCGTCTTCATGATTTCAGCGTCCTTTCGTTTTGCTGCATCTTGCTATCCATATTAACGCAAACCGCCCGCGATTACTAGCGTTTCGCCGGTGATCCACGCCGAGTTGTCTGAAGCGAAGAACACCGCAGCCGGCGCGATGTCTTCCGTTTGTCCGACGCGGCCGAGCGGCGTCTGTGATTCAAACATTTTCCGCATTTCGCCTTCGGTGTAACCGCCGGCGATCGCTCCCTCTGTGATCACCATGCCGGGATTGATGGAGTTGACGCGGATCTTGCGAGGCCCAAGCTCCTTCGCAAGCGTACGCGTAATCGCGTCCACTGCGGCTTTGGTCGCGTTGTAAACCACGGCAGTTGGTGGAGTCAGAGAACTGGCGAGCGAACCGATGTTGATGATGCTGCCGCCGGCGGAATTGAAATGCTTGAGCGCTTCTTGCGTGACGAGAAGCATCCCGAGAACGTTGGTATCAAACATTCTGTGAAACTGTTTCTCGGAGACTTCTTCGAGGGGCACGAATTCGTAAACCCCGGCGTTATTAACCAGGATGTCGATCTTGCCGAAGGCTTTCTCCGCTTCAGCGAAGAGCCGCTCGACTTCTGCCTTCTTCGCGACGTTGCCCTGGATCGCGATTGCTTTTCCGCCGTGCTTACTAATTTCGTCCACCACGCGATCTGCGTCTTGCTTTGCAGAAGCGTAGTTAACGGCGACGGACGCCCCTTCCGCCGCGAACTCTTTCGCGATGCCCGCGCCAATCCCCTTCGACGCTCCCGTTATTACCGCAACTTTTCCATTTAATTTTCCATTTTTCATTTGTGTTCCTTTGATTTCTTTTACCAGGGAAGTCGTTGGCCAAGATGGAAGAACCCGCCGCTCGGACCGTCATCGGGCAGCGTGGCGAGTTGCGCGCTCGTCTTTCCGCCCTCGCTAGGTTCCATCGGCGCGTTTGGGCCGCCCATCTCGGTTTTCACCCAGCCGGGATGCGCGGAGTTCACTTTGATTTTGTTGTCACGCAATTCGTAGGCGAGATGCACCGTGAATGAATTTAGTGCAGCTTTCGATGCGTCGTAAGCGAAAGTCTTGAACGCGTAAATCGGCGAGTTCGGATCGGAATGCAACGTGAGAGAACTCAGGATGCTGGAAACATTCACGATTCGGCCTGCCGGAGCTTTGCGCATGAGCGGCAACAGTTTTTGCGTGAGTGCGACAGGCGCAAAAAAGTTCGTCTCGAATGTTTCGCGCAACATCTCAGTCGATACTGCGGTGACGGGGTTTGGTCCTGTACCAGTTGGCGAAATTTGGCTCTCTTTCAAAACCCCCGCGTTGTTAACCAGAATATCCAGCCGGCCGTACTTTTTTGCGAAGTAATCATAAGCCTTCTGATGATCCTGCGATTTGGTAACATCAAAGCCCAGAGTTTCCGCGGTAATGCCTTCGTCACGAAGCTTCACAGCTGCGGCTTCGCCTTTTTTCGGATCGCGTGATCCAAGAACGACAACGATGCCTTGCTTGCCGAGCTCGCGTGCGGTCTCCAAACCGAGACCGCGATTAGCGCCAGTAATGAATGCAACTTTTCCGTTTTCCATTAAAATTTCCCTTTGATTAGTTGTGTTTGAGAAATTTCCGGGTGACCAAACGCTGTTCTCGCTAGCCCGCAGTGCGCGCTAATCCGAGCGATTGAAGTGTCGCCGCCGTGAGTGTCCCTGTGACGCTCAAGTCGTGGTCTTGTTGATAACGCGCGAGAGCGGCCTCGGTTTCGTCTCCCTCAACTCCGTCGACCGCGCCTCGATAGTAACCAAGTTTCGCAAGCTGTGATTGAACTGCGCTTACGGTCGCACTACTTCCGTACTGACCCGAACCAACATAGGCCGACTGGTCATCGTAGTCGTACGGGTAATAGTCGGAGTAATCGTAGGGGTCACCGTAATAATCGTACGGATAACCGTCGTAACCGTAGTATGGCAGGTAATCCCATGGGTAGAATCCGTACCAGAAGCCGTTGATAAAGACAAAGACGTGACCGTGGTCAAAATGTGCACGCCGCTTGTCCCAGTCGTGGTGCCAATTTGCGTCATGACGCGCAAACGCGTGATTCGTGTTTAATGATCCTCGATTTGCCGGTCGCGAAATCCGCGGATCCGAAACGCGGTTGCGCCCTGCAGTTGAGCCGACCCGATTGGACGGACGAGTTATCGCTGTCCGGCTGCCGACAAGCGGAGTTGTTGATCGAGCGACTGAGCCAGTGAATCCACGCGGCCTGACGGCAGACATTCCAGTGCCACCGTAATAAGAGTACGGTGCGCGAGCGAATCCACCGAAACTTCTTCCGCCAAAGCGCGCGCCCCCGAACGTGTTCGGGGCTGCGCGATAGCCACCACCGGAAAAGCCGCCGACGCGGCCGCCACCACCGAAGTGGCCGCCACCAAAACCGCCTCCGCCACCGTGAGGGCCTGCCCACGCTGGCTGACTAAGACTGACAAGAGCGCTGCTTACTAAAGTGAGTAATTTAATCTTTTTCATAGCATCAAATCTCGTAGCCGTCCGCTTTGCAGCCATTGCGCGTCGGTGGGATTTTAGGGTGCTACCGAAGAGTCGCTGCGTGCTCTCTCCTTCGGGAGAGGAACGCGTAGCATAGCGATCTTGGCTGTGGGGCCGGCGGGCGTCTCGCCTGCCGCATGAGTGGTGTCAGCGTCGTCATCGATAATCAGGATGCGCCGCATTTCTTTCATTCCCGAACCGCCGATTGAATTTGGCCAGGAGAAACCAGCGTTGGTTTCCCGCGGAAGAAAGTCTGCTTCGATTACCTTGTTCATACGCTTTCGATCAGTTGTTTTTGGTTTCCTAGGTGGTCAGCCAGGTGACGAACCAGGCGCCGAGGAATCCGATGATCAATCCGATTAACGGGCTGGAAATGGCGAACCAGAGCGGAATCGCCTCACGTAAGGGGAGCGAATCTCGTCTTCGCAGACGCCACGGCGCGTGTTTTATTGTATTCACACTCATAATTTTTTTCGTGGTACGTTAATTAGGCGACCGATCGACCCTTGTTCGGCGAAGAGACTCCGAGCAATTCAGCAAGGCGCGATTCGTAAGATTCGCACGTCGGACAATCACCGTTGGCCTCAACCCACTCGGGATGTTCGGCGCGCAAAGCATCGTGTATCTGTCGCTGAAGTTGAGTGTAAGAGCGGATCTCATCCGTCGCCTTCGGAAGAGTGTTTGTTTTCATCGCTCCGAAACGTCGGCCGTGATCGGAGTGCCGCCATTTCGCGTACGCAGGATTTTCCAATCCCACTTTGGGGATGATTTATGATCTCCCTTTCGAGGTAGCGAATTGATCCGAAACGAAGCAGCTCGCACCTGAAACGAAAGCGCAGCTAGAATGCGGCTGAGACTTCAAAAGTGTTCACGAGCGGGGAAGCAGCTTCTACAATTGAATCAAGCCGCGTCGTGTGGCGCTGGCGACGGCTTCAGTGCGGCTCACGACGTTCATCTTCGCGAAGATGGCTTTCACGTGCGATTTCACCGTGCCTTCACTTATGAACAAGGCCGAGCCGATCTCCTTGTTGCTCTTCCCTTTGGCCATCAGCTTGAGAACATCGATCTCTCTCGCGCTCAAAGTTTCGCCACTGATGCGTTCGGCCAGCTTTGCGGCCAGATGAACAGGAACACACGTTTCCCCGGCGTGCACCCGGCGAATGCTGTCCATCAACGCCTCGCGAGGCACGTCCTTGAGCAGGTAACCTTTCGCGCCGGCTTGGATCGCGCGGTAGATATCTTCGTCGCCGTCAAACGTTGTCAGCACGATGATGCGAGCATTCTCGTTGTCCGCGCGGATCTCCTTAATCGCGCCGACGCCATCGAGCTCGGGCATTCGTAAATCGAGTAGCGTCACATCGGGACGATGCTGTTTCCAAAGATCGACTGCCTCGCGGCCGTTGCTGGCTTCTCCAACAACTGTCATGTCTGGTTTACGCCGGATCAGCGAAGCCAAGCCTTCGCGCACAACACTGTGGTCGTCGGCAATCAGGACCCCGATACGTGATTTTCGACGGTCTGAGTCCGCTGGGCGACCCTCACCCTCCCCCTCTCCCTTGCCAAGGGAGAGGCGACCCGCGCCGCGATGTGCTGAACGCCGCGGCGCGGCGTTCCGACCTGACGCGGATTTCTTTTTCGTTTTCACGAGACGGATTGATCATTAAACGGCAGCGTCACGAGCACGTCCGTGCCTTTGCCGTGCGCGCTGCTGATCTTCAGTGTCCCTCCCATTTGTTCGACCCGTTCGCGCATGCCGGCCAAGCCGAAGCCGTCATGTCGATCTTTTACTCTGAATCCGTCGCCGTCATCGCGAAGTTCCAAGCGAAGTTCTTTTGCATTGAAGGTCAATTTAGTTTCAAAATTGCGCGGGTGCGCATATCTGAGGGCGTTGGTCAAAGACTCCTGTCCGATATGCAGAAGATTTTCCTGCCAAGCCAACGGCAGATGGCGCATTTTGCCACGAAGGTTGAAAGTCGTGTGAAGCGCCGTTCCCGCAGTTGTGTTCTTAATAATTCCTTTTAGCGCCTCCCAAAAATTACCTCCTTGCAAAGCTTGTGGCCGCAGAGCGTGGACCGATCTGCGCGCTTCGGACAAACTACGCCGCGCTAATTCGCCGGCACGTTGCAAATGCTCATTCGCTTCATTCCGACGGCAACAGGCGATTGCATCCTCGGCCGCTTCCAATTGCACGATCACGCCGGTGAAGCCTTGCGCCAGCGTATCGTGGATATCTCGCGCCATCCGATTTCGTTCTTCTAAAATGGCTGCCTTCCGGCTTTGCTCGGCAGACTCGTTGAGCTGAATCGCCAGCATCGCCTGGTGCGCCAGCGCCTGTGCCAATTCGATCTCTTCCGACCGATATGGCGGCCGGTCGCCGTGACGAACCCCGATGAATCCTTTCACCTGACCGCCGACCAGTGTTGGAATTCTCAGAAACTTCTTTGTTCCTCCAGATTTCAAATACTCGCGAAGCTCTTTTGAAATATCAGGATCACGATCGATATCTTCGCAAGCCACCGGCGCGCCGGAAAAAAACAGCTCCCGAAGTCCGGGATCCTCCTTCCACGATGAAGGATTTTTGATGAATGGGTGTTCCGGATCGGCCTTGGCAAAATTTGCGCCCTCGGCCCAGGCGCGTAAAACGAGCAAGTCATTCGATTCGTCTAGCAACCAAAGGATCACGCTTTGCGCTCCAAGCAGGCGGCCGATTGTGCTCAGCATTTGTCCGAGGAACTTGTCTGGTGCTGGCGCAGTGGCGAGAACATCCAAACTATAGGTTAGAGCGTCCACCTGGCCGCGGGCGACTTGCTCGGAAGCACGCAAAGCCTCCTCAGCACGATCACGTTCAATCGCAACCCGTACGAGGTGCGTCGCCAACTCGATCAACTCGAGGTCTTGCGAGGTCGGAGTTCGCTGTTCGCGATAGTACATGCAGAAGGTTCCCAGGACTTTTCCTTTCGAGGAGAGTACTGGATTCGACCACGAGGCGCGCAGCCCGTGTTTCAGTGCTGCAGCGCGATGCTCCGGCACGTTCCACAGCGGATCATTCGCGATGTCCGAGACTATGACCTGCGATCTCCGATACGCCGCGGTGCCGCAAGAGCCGGCACACGGTCCGATTGGCAGAGTTTCCATCTGCTGCGTCCATTCCCTGGGGAGACTAGGTCCTGCGACGGAATTCAGATGAACACCATCACGATTTAGCAACAAAACCGAAGCGAGCGTGCCGCTCCGCTGCTCTTCGATAGACAGGCACAATGCATTTAGGATCTCTTTCAACGCGACGCCGGTCGCGATCATCTCGAGGAGCCGTTTCTCTGCCGCTAGCAAGGCTTCGGCTTTCTTCCGCTCGCTAATGTCGCGCAGAATCGCCTGGAAATATCCGCCGCGTATCCCAGACACCGAGACTTCCACGGGAACGATCTCCCCGTTTTTGCGCACAAATCTTCTCTCGAATCGTATCGTGCGTCCCGTCTTTAATTTACCGAGTCTCTCGCGAAACAGATGGCGTTCTTCCGGCAGGTAGGTGTCTGCGACGGGCGTGCCAACCAGTTCGTCCTGAGGGACTCCAGCCAGCTCAGCGCTCGCGCGGTTTCCCAAAACACAGATGCCATTGGCGTCGACGACATAAATTGCGTCTGGTGAAATCTCGATCAGGTCCCGATATTTCTCTTCGCTCTTGCGCAGTTTTTCTTCCGCGCATTTGCGTTCGGTCACATCTCGCAGTGTGCAAAGCGTAGACAAAAATTCTCCACTCTCTGAGAGACGTGGAACCGATGCGCCGTCGAAATGGACAATGGCGCCATCTTTTGTTCTCCAGCGGACTTGATATTGTCGCGCTTTGCCCCCCAGCAGATCCTCGAGCATTTCACGAGCAAACCGCCGGTCCTCGGGAAAGAGCAGGAGGTCAAAAACATTCGCTCCGCGCAATTCCGCTTCTGAATAGCCGCTCAGTTGAACGCCACGCTGGTTGATGCAGAGGATGTTCCCAACGCGATCCAGGGAGAGGATCACATCGTGGGATAATTTAAACAGGTATTTTGCTGCGCTTTCGCCATCGTCTGCTGCGGGACAAGCTTCGGCGCGCGGTCTGAGTCCGCCAGAGGACGGAAGCGCGGTGGACTGGATCGGCTCCGCAGCAGTGACTTCCGATTTCATAACAAGTTAGTTAACCGTTGGGCAAAAACCCATTTCCCAGCCGGATGGTGCGCGTGCGCGCATGCCGGAAGTCTAACAACCACTTCGGCGGCGCGCCACTTTTGTTTCCTCCCTCGAAAGAGGTGTTATCGGCTCTCTCTTGAGGAGCATCGAAAAATCCTCCGACTGCTTCGTGGTCACGCAGCGCGAGGCTGCCTAGGTTTCAACGAAACAAAATTATCAGAAATGAAAACCAAACACTTCCAAAGCAATTCCAAGCGGGCCCTGTGGCGGATTTTCCGCCGTTCCTCGCAGCGTCACGACCGGATGCTCGTGCTCAACATGGCTCTGTTTAACTTCACTGACGGATGGAACCGGGTTTTTTCGAGGGATCAATATGCGCGCTTCTCTGCCTGACAATTCGACGGAGGCGATCGATCCCGCGCCGACCATACAGCCGGCGATAAACGCCGCTCAACAGTTCATTGTTGTGAGGGCGCCCATCGCCCGCGTGTATGAGCAATGGTCGCGTATCGAAGACCTGCCGAAATTCATCACGCCGCTGCGACAAGTGCAAAGAATTGACGATGCGCATTTTTCTTACACGTGGCATCCCAATGGCGGCGACCAGCGCGGGATGTTTCACATCGTTCTTCAAATTCCCGGCCGCCGAATCGCATGGCGCACCGTCTCAAACGGCTTCATGTCGGGCGTAGTTTCCTTTGAACCGCGTTCTCAACAGGAAACGGAAGTGACGCTGAAGATCCGTTCGATCTTCGATCCTCCCAATCTATCGCGGAGAGTCGAGGAGTATCTGCACAATTTTAAACGGCTGGTTGAGAACGAGGAAATCGGACGATGAGAAATCTTCCGAGTGAGAGAGCACTCGTAGCAGCGTACTGGCGAAAACTAGCCCGCTTCGTCAGAGCAGGATTCAGGACCCGCAGCTGCGTTTCTGCCCAGCGTGCGGTAGCGTTGCCAAGTCGGACGCGCGGCGGCTACAGAGCCGCTAAGGCGGCGCGCAGTCGCATTCACAGCGGTAAAGCATAAAACGGGACGGTCGCGCCACTCTATTATGCAGGCGATTTCTTAGCGGATCGTAGCCTGATGTTGATCTCGGAGGTGAGCGTGCGGTGGACGGGACATTTGCCGGCAATCTCCATCAGCTTCGCGTGCTGTTCTGCGCTCAACGATCCAGTCAGTTCCACTTCAACATCAATTCTGTCCAGCATTCCCTCCTTCGTTTCGCATTCCTCGCAATCCCTTGCATAAATGCGCGAGTGCCAGAGCGAAACCGCGATGTTCTCAAGAGGGAACTGTTTCCGGCGCGCGTATAGGCCGACCGTCATTGAGGTGCAGACGCCGAGAGCCGTCAGCAGATAATCATATGGATCGGGGCCGGCATCGCTGCCGCCTGCGCTTTCAGGTTCATCAGCAACAAGGCTGTGCTTACCTGCAACGATCTCTTGTCTAAAGCTGCGTGCACTGCCGTGCACGACAACGTCCGGGTTTTTGTCACTCTGCTGTGCACTCACGTTGAAATCAGGCGCGCAGAATTCCCGCGAAGCGATCGCGATATGACCAAACCAGGAAAAGTTCCAGCACTATGGCGATGATGGCCATCGGGACAAGACCTTTGGGATCCATCAAGATGTGAAACGTCCAAATATTGAAGATCATCGCGGCGAGAATGGTCAGGGCAAGCGGCACGAAACGGCCGATCAACAATAGTAGTCCACTCAACAGTTGCATGGCGCCAACGACGTACATGTAACCGCTCGCGGCGAAGACCTTGAAATAATCGCCAGCCAGACCTGGCGGCGGCGGCGGCATGGGAATGAAATTTAAAAAGAAGTTCGAACCAAAGATAACGAAGATTAGTCCGAGCAGAACGCGCGCAATAATGGTCGCAATTTTCATTCGAGCATGGTGGCTTGATCGAGAGGGAATTCCAATGACAAAGTTTTGGAACGATGCAGATCTGTTCGGATTTTGAAGAGCGCCAGATTTGTCGCGCAATGCGCCTGGCCTTTCGCTAAGCGTAAGGAATGGTGGAATACCAACCGACATCGCACCGGCCGATCGCGCAGATGTTCCGTCGCACTGGGAAAGGGGCGACGAATTTGTGTGTGCGCCTTGGCATTCCTCCCGATGCGATTTCGTACTTGTCGATCGTGGCCGCGCTCACCGCGGCATTGTGTTTTTGGAAATCAGGCAGACATGCGTGGCTGCTGGTTATTGCGCCGCTGTTTTGTTATCTCCGGCTTTGGTTCAACATGCTGGACGGCATGGTTGCGGCTGCGGCGAGAAAGGTGAGTGCGCGCGGAGAGATTGTGAACGACCTGCCGGATCGAATCTCCGATGTGATTATTTTCGTCGGCGTTGCGCACAGCGCTCTAATGAATCCTTTAATTGGCTATTGGACGGCGATTGTTTCCGTGTTCACCGCTTACGTGGGACTTTTCGGCCAGGCGATCGGAGGGCGGCGTGAATTTGGCGGAATCATGTCAAAGCCGTGGCGGATGGTTGCGCTGAGCCTTGGAGCCTGGGCGATGTTTGTTTTTAGATATTGCCAAGCCGGGTTACACGATTTTGGCAGGCTAACTATTCTCGATTGGACTTGTCTGGTCATAATCGCGGGCTGTTTGCAAACGATAATCGTTCGCTTGAAACGAATCGTGACTGCGCTTCAAGATGGTGCGCGATGATGTCTCCGCAGACCGCGCTGCACGACCCGGTATTTCGCGCGTACCTCTTGATCGTTCCTGTTTCGCTCGGGCTTGGTGGCGCGATTCTCGGTTTCCTCCATTGGGGGTTAAAGAAGGAGCTGGGCTCGATCTGGAAAACTTATCGGTCGTGGCTGGTGATGGCGTCGATCGGGCTGCTGGTTGTTTTCGCGGGACGCGTCCCGGTCATTGTTGGGGTGACATTGCTTTCGGTTTTTGGGTTCAAGGAATTCGCGCGCTCTTCTGGATTGTATCGCGACTGGTGGATGACTGGCGCCGTTTACGCCGGCATCGTTGCGGTCGGCATTGCATCCTGGGGGCCGCATCCGCGCGGCGAAGAGCCAGGTGCAGGCTGGTATGGCTTTTTCATGGCCGTGCCGGTTTTCGCTATCGCATTGATCCCGCTCATTCCGATCCTGCGCAACCGCGCCCGCGGCGAACTGCAAAAGATGGCGTTGAGCATCGTTGGCTTTATTTACATTGGCTGGATGTTCGGACATTTGGGTTTTCTGGCGAACGCCACCAACGCCTACGGATTTCTTTGTTACGTCATCTTCGCGACCGAACTGAATGATGTCTGCGCGTTTACATTTGGCAGATTGTTCGGGCGGCATCCGCTTCGCAGCGAAATTAGCCCAAACAAAACGTGGGAAGGCGCGGTTGGCGCGCTCGCGGTTTCGATGGCATTGCCCTGGTTGCTGCGATTTTCGTTTCCATTTTTCGGCGCGACGCAACTGATTCTCACCGGCTTGATCGTCGGAATAGGTGGACTGCTCGGCGATCTTTCCATCAGTGTGATCAAACGAGACATCGGAACCAAGGATATGGGCGCGGCGATTCCGGGGCACGGCGGAATCTTGGATCGCATCGACAGCTTGATTTATGTTGCACCACTGTTCATGCACATGGCGGGATATTATTACCCCCTACGATGAATGCCCGGCATTACGATTCCGCCTGCGATGTCGATCAACCATTGGTCGATCGCTTACGCCGATTTCCGCGCGAGCCCGACATGCTGGTTTACGGAGTGCGCGCTCTGATCGCGTTGATCATCCGCGGATGGCTGCGCGTCTATCACAGGTTTGAAATCATCGGACATGAAAATCTTCGGACGAACCGATCACTAGTCATCGTAGCAAATCATTCCAGTCATCTCGACACGCTCTGCCTTCTTGCCGCGCTGCCCTTGCGCAAATTGCATCGTACCTTCCCGGCCGCGGCGGCGGATTATTTTTTCCAAAGCGTGCCGCGCACTTTCATCGCCGCCGTGGTTACCAATGCGCTGCCATTTGCGCGGCGAGTTCGCGTTCGCCGGAGCCTCTCCATCTGCTCGGAACTTCTCAGCGATCCAGAAAATATCCTGATCATTTTTCCGGAGGGCACGCGATCGGAAACAGGCGAGACCCGGGAATTCAAATCGGGAATCGGCGCGCTCGTCGCCGGCCGGGACGTCACGGTTTTGCCCTGCTATTTGCAGGGCGCTTTTCGCGCGTGGCCGAAGGGCCGGCATTTGCCGCGTCCAAAAAAAGTTCGACTCATTCTTGGCGCGCCTCGCAGTTATTCGTCGCGCAAAGCAAATAAGAGCGACATCTGTACAATCGCAGCGGAACTGCGTCGCGCGGTGAAGGAATTGGGAGAAAGCAATGGAAGCGACTGAGCACGCGATGAAGAGTTGGGACGGCACCGAGCTGTTCTATCGCGCGTGGATTCCTCGCGAAGCGACAGACAAAGCCATTTTACTTTTTCATCGCGGCCACGAGCACTCTGGCCGGTGGCAGCAAACAGTCGATTTACTCGGGCTTAAAGACATCGCCGTTTTCGCGTGGGACGCGCGCGGGCATGGACGTTCGCCGGGCGAACGCGGCGCCGCGAATAATTTTGCCGACGTGATCAGAGATGTGGACGCTTTTGCGCGCCATATTTCCGAGCGCTACGAAATCCCTATCGAGAACATGACCGTTCTCGCGCACAGCCTTGCCGCGGTCAGTGTCGCGGCTTGGGTGCACGATTACGCGCCGCCGATTCGCGCAATGATTCTGGCCACGGCTGCGTTTCACGTGAAGCTTTACGTTCCCTTCGCCGTTCCGCTTCTGCGAATGAAACAAAAACTGTTCGGCCCGGGCAAGGTGAAGAGTTACGTAAAATCGAAACTCCTGACTCGGGACCAGGAGCAAGCTGCTCAATATGACGCAGATCCGCTTATATTCAGGCAAATTGCGGTTAATGTTTTACTGGACCTTCAGGATACAGCGGACCGATTGGTCGCGGACGCTGGCGCAATCCAAACACCGACGTTGATGATCGGGGCCGGTTGTGATTGGGTCGTTAGCCTGAAGGCGCAGCGTGAATTTTTTAACCGGCTTTCGTCACCGTTAAAGGAAATGGAGATTTATCCGGCCGCTTATCACGCCATTTTTCATGATCAAGATCGAGATCTGGTTGTGCAACGCGTGCGTAAGTTTGTCCGGGAGCGCTTCACCGAGCCGGTGATTCAGCCTTCGCTTTTGAACGCGGACCAGGCTGGCTACACGCGGGATGAATATGAGCGGCTGAAGTCGCGCGGTGGAATGAAGTTTGCCGTGGCACGCGCTGGATTAAGAGCGGCCGGCCGCTTGAGCCACGGCGTAGATCTCGGCTGGCGGAACGGCTTCGATTCGGGACTTTCGCTCGATTACGTCTACGAAAATAAACCGCGCGGCTCGTTAGGCGTCGGCCGTTTGATCGACCAATCGTATCTCAACAGCATCGGCTGGCGTGGCATTCGGCAACGCAAAGCCAACCTTAAGAATGTATTGAGGAGCGTAATCGAAAAACTTCATGCGGAAGGGCGGCCTGTTCGCATTTTGGACATAGCCGCCGGCGCAGGGCGATACGTCATGGAAACGCTGCACGAGCTTCCAGATATTTCGACAAACGCCACCCTGCGCGATTACAAAGAGGAAAATGTCGATGCGGCGCGAGCGTTGGCGCAGGAATTTGGACTGGAAAATGTGATCGTCGAGCGAGGCGACGCATTCGATCGCGAATCGATTGCCGCAATCGCGCCTCACGCAACGATCGGAATAGTGTCAGGGCTTTACGAATTGTTTCCCAGGAATGAACCGGTTTTGAATTCACTTCGCGGGCTTGCCGGAGCGATCGAGCCGGGCGGTTATTTGATTTACACGAATCAACCCTGGCATCCGCAAGTCGAGTTCATTGCGCGCGTTTTGCGTAATCGGGAAGGGCAGCCCTGGATCATGCGTCGCCGGACGACGGCCGAAATCGATGAATTGGTGTGTGTGTCCGGTTTCCGGAAAATGGCGATGGAAGTGGATCAGTGGGGCATGTTCACCGTCTCAATCGCGCGACGCGCGGAGCGTTAACCATCGCGTGCACGTCTCTCGCCTTAAGGCATTCGCGGTTTCTGCGGGATTGTCGGTCCTGTTTCTGATCGTTTACGGCGGTTGCAACTGGATCACAGGGCAACGCAGTCAGGTCGGCTCGTTTTATTTTCAATGGGAGCGCGCCATCCCATTCGTTCCTTTCATGATTCTTCCCTATATGTCGATCGACCTCTTCTTCATCGCGGCCCCGTTCCTTTGTCGAACGGACGAGGAACTGCGGATCTTTTCCCGGCGGGTCGTCGCCGCAATTCTCATTGCCGGCCTTTGCTTTTTGCTTTTCCCGCTGCGCTTTGCTTTCCCGCGCCCTCATGCCAGCGGATGGCTCGGCGCGACCTTTGATTGGTTTCGCGGAATGGATTCGCCGTTTAATCTTCTCCCGTCGTTGCACGCCGCGCTGCTGTTGCTCCTGGTCGATCTCTACGCGAGAAATCTTCGCGGCGTTTTGCTGTTCGCGGCGATGCTTTGGTTCTTTCTGATCAGCCTCTCGCCGGTGCTCACTTACCAGCACCACGTCATCGACATTGTGGGTGGTTTTGTCCTGGCCGGATATTGCTTCTACTTCTTTCGCGAGCCTTCGCTTCCGCTGCCAGTTGTGGTGAATCGCCGCATCGGTTTGTACTACGCAGCGGGAGCGGCGGTCGCCTTGCTCATGGGCGCGATCTTCTGGCCATGGGGCGTTTTGCTTCTTTGGCCAACGGTCGCGCTCGGTATCGTGGCGATCGCCTACTTCGGAGCGGGTCCGATCGTTTTTCACAAGACGAAAGGAACGTTGCCGTGGAGCACGCGGTTTGTGCTGGCGCCTTGTTTGCTCGGTCAATATTTCTCGCTGCTGTATTACCGCAGCCGATGTCGATCCTGGGATGAGGTTACGCCGCAAGTCTGGATCGGCGCCAAACTGGGGTCGCGTTCCGCGAACAAAACTTTGCGCTCCGGAGTAGCCGCTGTGCTCGATTTAAGCGCCGAGTTTTCTGAAGCGAAACTGTTCCGCAAAATCCATTATCGCAATATCCCCATCCTCGATTTAACTGCTCCCACCCAGGCGCAGCTCGCGGAGATGGGCGAATTCATCGGCAATCACTCCCGAGACGGCGCCGTTTATGTTCACTGTAAGATCGGTTACTCGCGAAGTGCGGCCGCGGTCGCCGCCTATTTAATAATGAGTGGGAAAGCGAACACTGTGAAAGAAGCATTCGCGATCATTCGCCGGGTTCGACCGTCCGTTGTTATTCGACCCGAGGTGATCTCCGCCTTGTTCGAATTCGACCATCGACTTCGTTCTGCCCCCGGTGGCACTGACCTCTTTTCTCCTCGCCTTGGATCACGGCCCGCCTTCATAATCGCCAGAATCTTATGAACTATAACGAACTGATTCAGCTTTACTTCGAGCGCTCGACTGCGATGCAGCAATACTGGAACCTTTACGTCATCATCGTGGGCGGTGTCCTGGCGTTTTCCTCTCTGCGTAAACAGCCGGCTGCAATTACTACCGCACTGGTCTGCATTTTATTCGGCCTGTTTGCGTATAAGAATCTCGATGCGATGAAAGACACGACCGCGCAACGCTTCGCCACGATTGAAGCGATCAAACAATTTGATTCTGGCGGTGTCACCGCGACTGCCTCGAAGCAAGTTCGCGATTTGCTCGAGCCGACTCTTACGCCGGCCACATTTGGAAGCGTCAAGGCCACCCACATCACCAGCGACCTGCTGACCATCGCCGCACTTTGCGCGATGGAGCTTCGAAGAAGAAGGCTCAAAGCGACCCCGAGTACGTCCTGAAGCGCTCGATCCAGAGACCGCCCGCGAAATTCAACGACGAAAATTTGCCGCGATATCTACTTCGGGGACGCTCTTCGACGATCGCACGCGTGCAACGGCAATCATGATTTTTCCCGGAACAATTCGTTCAGGTCGGCGGAAGGAGCGTTATTGGCCAAAAGAGTAAATGAGCCGTTTGTTTTGATGTCTTGCGCGGCGCGGAGAAATGCGCCCCATGCGGCAAGGGCGAGCCCGGAACCGACAGAGACGCGGCGGACACCGAGATTAGCAAGTTGTGACATTGAAAGCTGATGATTGAATCCGGAGACGAGGATGTTGACAGATTTCGGTGCGAGCTTCTTGACGATCTGTGCAATTTCATCCGGATTACTGACGCCGGGCGCGTAGAGACAATCGGCGCCGGCTTCAGCGTAGGCGGTGAGTCGGTCGAGAGCGGTGTGCAAAGGATTGGGATCCCCGACCAGCCACGCTTCGCAGCGTCCGGTTAGTACCACGCCAGTTTGCGAATCGTCAATCGCCGCGCGCGCGGCACGAATCCGCTCGATCGCCAGTTTTTTCTCGTAGAGCGGCGGATCGGTGCAACCCGTGTTGTCTTCGATCGATAAACCAGCAACGCCGGTTGCAAGACAGAGTCGCATGTTGTCCGCGACGCCTTCCGGTTCATCGGCATAGCCTGCCATGAAGTCTGCGTTCACCGGCAATGCGGTAGCTGCCACAATTTCGCGGATGTGCGCGAGCATTTCGTCACGCGGAACCGCACCATCAGATTTCCCGCGTGAAAAAGCCAAGCCTGCCGAGGTCGTAGCTAGCGCTTTGAATCCAAGGCGCTCCAAGTAGATCGCCGTTCCGATATCCCAGGGGTTTGGAAGCACGAAGCATCCGGACTCGTGCATCGCGCGAAATTTTGTGGCAGCGGAGCCCTGCGGTAATCTCATCTCCCGACATTACACTCGCTCTGGCGAGAGGGCGATGCTGCGCATTTAATTCGGCGGGCAGAGGACTGCCCGCCCTACCAGTGCGCGAACGTTCGGTAGGGCGCGTCACTCCGTGCGCGCTGACTCTTTGTCCCAAGCTTGTATTGAATGCCGCGCCGTTGGCACTAACAGGCAGCGCCTTTCGTGAATAGCAGTGGACTATCTTCCGCGCGCGGCTTTCCAAATCTGTCGCAGTGGACCTTCAGCGCCGTAGATCGGATCATTGTCTGGAATTGGCAGAGCCGCGATTCTCTGATCGGCTTCGGGCCGCTCGCCGGGCTGACCCCGAAGGAGATCCCATTCGCGTCCATCCGGGTACGCCCCGACAACGCCAAAGTCGTCGCGGGCGCCAATATTCTGGTGCGCCACACCGGCTGGGATGACGATCACATCGCCGGCGTGCACCTCGACGTTCTTCCCGTTCTCCCCACCAAGGCGCAGGGTCGCAGAGCCAGAATAAACTCCAAGCACCTCGTGCGTGGTACTGTGGTAATGCCTAAAAGGATAAACACCGTTTCGCCACGAGTTGGTCCAGTTGTTCTCGGCAAAGGATTGTTCAATAACGGATGCGCCATCTTCCGCCTCCGTTGAGAATGCCTGCCGATACAATAGCAAAGGCAGGTCGCTGTTTGGGAAAACGCCGTCGTCCTTAAATTTGAACCGTTCGGGTTCAACCAATTCCTGCTGTTTAACGGTGGGATGAGCTTGCATATGTAATGCAATATCGAACCGGTCGTGTTGGTCAAATATTCTCATCAGCCAGGTCGCGTATTGCCTTTCCGAATATCGAGCGTATGGCAACGCAATACCGCTGAAGCTGCCATGCAAGAACCAACAGGCGTGTCTCAATTGGTCGAGCATCTCTTCCGTCATGAGGCGGGAAAAATGGTGGCGACGCTGACTCGAATTTTCGGGATCGAACACTGGAACCTGGCGGAAGATGTGGTGCAGGAAGCGCTCTCGCGCGCGTTACAGACCTGGCCATACCGCGGGATTCCAGAAAATCCATCCGCCTGGATCATGCGCGCGTCGCGCAATCTCGCGCTCGATGTGATCCGGCGTGAAAAGAGTTTCCGCGCGAAAGAAGCCGAGATCGCCCGCTTGATCGATCTCGACGGATCTGCATCCGACGCTGCAATTTTTTCCGAACACGAAATCGCCGACGATCGATTGCGGATGATGTTCGTGTGCTGTCATTCAGTCATTCCGCGGGAGGCGCAGGTGGCACTGGCATTGAAAACACTCTGCGGCTTCAGCGTGGCGGAAATCAGTCATGCATTCCTGACGACCGAAGTGGCGATTGCCAAGCGATTGACGCGCGCTAAACAAAAAATCCAGGAAGCGCAGGTTCCATTCGAGATTCCTGTCGGCGATGAGTTGACGCGGCGGCTCGATAGCGTTCTGCAATCGCTCTACCTGCTCTTCAACGAAGGTTACAAAGCCTCCAGCGGCGAAAACCTCGTCCGCGAAGAACTCTGTCAGGAAGCAATCCGCCTCACGGAATTACTGGCACAACATCGCGCCGGGAATCAGCCCAAGACGCATGCCTTGCTCGCATTGATGCTGTTGAATGCCGCGCGGATTCCCACTCGGCAAGATGACGAGGGTAACCTGCTTCGACTTGAAGAACAGGATAGGACACGCTGGGATCAGGCGATGATCGCGCGCGGTATGTCTCACCTGCACCAGTCGGCTGCAGGTGAGGCGCTCAGCGAATATCATCTTCAAGCGGGTATCGCTGCCTGTCACGCAACGGCAACTAATTATTCAGAGACGGATTGGTCCAAGATTCTTTCGTTATACGATCGATTGAGCGAGTTCGATGATTCGCCTTTGGTCGCGCTTAATCGCGCAGTAGCCGTCGCGAATGTTCGCGGTCCGAAAGCAGGATTGGAAACAGTGCGCGCCATACGTGACCGCGAAAGATTAGGTTCGTATTACTTATTGTATTCAGTGATCGGCGAGCTCGAGATGAGGTTGAACAACCGTGAAACCGCTGCGCAAGAATTCCGCAGAGCGTTTGAACTGGCCGAGACGAAATCGGAACGAGCTTTCCTTTTAAAACGATTGCAGCGCTGCCTGGACAGCTAGCCTAGTCAATCAGAAAAACTTTGTCCTAAATCGGCGCGCTCGTTCGTCGTATCTCTGACAGAACTAAAAATCACACATCAACAGAAAGGCAAAGTATGAGCAAGTCAGAGAAGAAACAGGCTGCAAGCATCGTTTGGTTTGAAATCCCGGCGGACAACCCGGAACGCGCCAGAGCGTTTTATGGCAATTTGTTTGGCTGGAAGATCAATCCATTTCCCGGGGGAGGCGACTACTGGCATATCGACACCGGCGGTGCAGATGATACTCCGGATGGTGCTCTGAAGAGGCGTCAACGTCCGCAGGAACCAATCATCAACTACGTCAGCGTGGATTCGGTAGATAAGTACGCCGATAAAACCGCGAAACTCGGCGGCAAAATCCGCATGGCGAAAACAGCCGTGCCGCAGATGGGGTATTTCGCCGTCTGCCAGGATACCGAGGGCAATTCGTTTGGGATTTGGCAGAGCGACGAAAATGCAAAATAATTTGTCCTAAACTCGCCCGCTCGTTCGTCGTAGTTTTGAAAGCGAGAAAAACAATCAACTAAAGACTAATATGAACACACAAAATCAGAATGGATACATGCTGCTGTTTCGCGGGAACGACTGGCACAAGAGCCTTTCGCCGGAAGAAACGCAGAAAGTGACAGACCAATGGATGGCTTGGT
>QHNK01000106.1 GCA_003218415.1 Verrucomicrobiota bacterium
GGTTTTGTTTTCATCCACACGCCGATTATTACCAGCAGCGATTGCGAGGGAGCAGGGGAATTGTTTCGCGTTACGACTCTCGATCCGGCAGCCGCCGAATTGAGAACGACGGACGGCGAGATCGATTATACGAAAGACTTTTTCGCTCGGCCGACTTACTTGACCGTGAGCGGTCAGCTCGAAGCCGAAGCGTTGGCACTGGCATTGTCGAAGGTTTACACATTTGGCCCAACGTTCCGGGCCGAAAACTCCAACACGTCGCGCCACGCGAGCGAGTTCTGGATGATCGAACCGGAGATGGCGTTTTGCGATTTGAACGGCAACATGGATCTCGCCGAAGAGTTTGTGAAGTATTTGATCGCAGATGCGAGAAAGGATTGCCCCGATGAGATGGAACTTTTCGCCAAATTCGTGGACAAAGAGTTGCTTGCCCGGCTCGACTTCGTCGTTGAGCGACCGTTTCAACGGATCACATACAGTGACGCTGTCGATCTTCTAAGAAAAAGCGGCGAAAAATTTGAGTTTCCTATCGACTACGGATTGAACTTGCAATCGGAACATGAGCGCTGGCTAACCGAAAAACATTTCAAATGTCCGGTGACGGTTTTCAATTTTCCGAAGGAGATCAAGCCTTTTTACATGCGTCTGAACGACGACGGGAGGACCGTTGCCGCAATGGATTTGCTTGTGCCCGGAATCGGCGAAATCGTCGGCGGCAGCCAGCGTGAAGAGAGACTGGAGATGCTAGAGGAAAACATGCGCCGGCACAAGATGGATCCGGCCGATTACAAATGGTATCTCGATCTCCGACGTTATGGCACCGCGCCGCACTCTGGCTTCGGCCTCGGTTTCGAACGGATGTTGATGTTCATCACCGGCGTTCCGAATATCCGCGACGTGATCCCATTCGCTAGAACGCCCGGCAGCGCCGAGTTCTGATTCGCTCGAGGTTGAGACGCCGCGCTGCGGCGTCCGGTCGGCGCAGCGCGCCGATCCTACCGTGACTGCTGCGTGTCTCTTATCCTTGTGAACTCAAGCTTGGAACCGCCCGGCTCTTGCAGCAGGAGGTGGTCGCCGGAAATTTTCACCAGATAAACCGTTATGGCGAACGGTGTTTCAATCTTGATTCGGTCCTGGTCGCCGAACCGGTATCTGCCACGCATGTCCCCGACAAGGACAACGCCATTTCCCGAAAATTCCCAAACCGTTGCATCTGAACCTCCCGACATGCGCCATTTGCCAGTGATCTTGGGATTTCCGCATCCCGTTATCGCGCACAACAAGACTGCTAAGGCGATTATCCGCAAGCCGGACCTGGCTTGGAGAAAAAGGCGACGCTTGAAAGACTGGGTTCTTTTCGCGACAATCGTGATCCGCACAACGCGGAGAGTTTAACGACCCGTTTCGATCTGATAAAGCGTTCTTTGCCGCGACGCGGTGTCACCGCCGAGCGATTGGGTCCGCCCTTGACTACCTCGCTTTCGGTTCTTTTTTGGATTCTCCCTTGGAGTCTTTCAAGACCTTGGCTTGTTTCGCTGCCTTCCTTGATTCGCTCGGGCGGTACTCTTCCTGTTCGGCAGCGGCGAAAGCTTTTTCTAGGCCGACCATGTCTTCGCCGGGACGAAGCGTGTCGAAGGACTCTACTTCTTTGCGCAGTTGCTCTTCAGAATAGTTTGCCGCTTTGATCGACAACCCGATGCGGCGCTCGATCTTGTCCACTTTGATGACGCGCGCTTCCACTTCCTGACCCACCTTTAGCACATCCTTCACTTTCGTGACGTGATCTTCGCTCAATTGCGAGATGTGGACGAGCCCGTCGATATCATCCTGTAGTTGCACGAACGCGCCGAAGCTGGCGAGCTTGGTCACTTTTCCTTTCACGAGATCGCCGATCTTGTACTTCTCATCAATGGTCTTCCACGGATCTTCGGTGAGTTGTTTGATCCCAAGACTGATCCGTTGGTTTACTTTGTCGATGTCGATAACGACGGCCTCGATTTCGTCGCCTTTCTTAAACATTTCGCTGGGATGATTGATCTTGCGGGTCCAGCTTAAATCAGACACGTGAATCATGCCGTCGATGCCTTCCTCCAGCTCCACGAACGCACCGTAGGCAGTCATGTTGCGAATCTTGCCTTTGACCTTGCTGCCAATGGTGAATTTCTTCTCGATCTCATCCCACGGATTCGGCTCGAGCTGGCGCAGGCCCAATGAGATTTTTTGTTCCTCTTTGTTCACCCCGAGGACCACAGCTTCCACTTCCTGGCCGACGCTGAGGATATCGGATGGGCGCATGATCCGTTTCGTCCAAGAAAGTTCGGAAACATGGATGAGGCCTTCCACGCCTTCCTCAATCTCAACAAATGCGCCGTAAGGAACAAGATTGGTGATCTTGCCTTTGATCCGCTGTCCGGCCGGGAAACGCTCCTCGGTCTGGTCCCAGGGATTCTTTTGAGTCTGTTTCAGTCCCAGCGACACACGCTCTTTCTCTTTGTTGATGTCGAGCACGACGACTTCCAACTGCTGCCCGACTTTCAGTAGCTCGCTGGGATGTCCGAGCCGGCCCCAGGTCATATCCGTGACGTGCAGTAAGCCATCCATGCCATCGAGATCGATGAACGCGCCGAAGTCCGTGATGTTTTTCACGGTGCCCGTGACGCGGTCGCCCACGTTCACGCCTTCCATGAATTTTTGGCGTTTTTCGCTGCGCTCCTGCTCGATCACCTCGCGCCGGCTGAGCACGACGTTTTTGCGGTCGTCATTGAGCTTAACGATTTTGAAGTCGTAGGCGTTGCCAACGAATTGCTGCAGATCCTTTGGCGGAACGACGTCGATCTGGGACGCCGGCAAAAACGCTTCGACCCCGATGTTCACCATGAGGCCGCCTTTGACCACCGATTTCACCTTGCCTTTGATCAGGCCGTCACCTTCGAAAACGCTGACTATCTTATACCAGTTCTGACGGTAGGCGGCTTTCTCCTTCGAGAGAACCACCATGCCTTCTTCGTTTTCCAGTCGCTCCAGGAGAACGTCCACCTCGTCGCCCACTTCAAGCGAATCGGCTTCTTCAAATTCAGTCAACGGAATGACGCCCTCGGATTTGTATCCCACGTCGACCAGCACTTCGCGCGGCCGAATTTCCAAGATCCGTCCTTTGACGATGCTTCCCTCGCGGAAGTCAGGCATCGCCTTCGACATCACGTCCTGCATTTGAATCATAAAATAAAAAGCCCCCGTCAGGCACGACGGCGCTCTCAATGGAGCGCCGATCTTTCCCGCAGCTAAGCAGGGGAAATGGGGACGCACATAATAGCCAAGTTACCAGTGGAGGTCAAACGCTGCGTTTGGGTTCGACGTTGGGCGTTTCCCCTTTATCCTTTAGCAGAACATGTCGATCGTCCGAATACCGATATTGATTGCCCTTCTCGCAGCCATATCACTGCACGCCGAATCTCCAGCTGAACAAAAAGTCCTCAGCGCGATCAAAACGCCGGATCTTACCGTCGTGCATCTTTGGGCGGCGTGGTGCTCGAATTGCCAGGCTGAACTCAAGAGCGGCGGCTGGACCAAAATCGTTAACGAAAATCCGAACGTGAAATTTTATTTCGTCTCGGTTTGGAATGATGGCCAGGATGGGCGCGCAATGCTGAAAAAGTTCGATATTGCCGATCAGCCAAACGTCACAATCGTTGCGGAGCCCGGCCCGCGGCGTGGCGAAAACAAGATCAAGCAATTCGCCGGTCTGCCGCTTTCGTGGATCCCGACGACTTGGATTTACAAAGGCGGCGAGCTCCGTTACGCATTAAACTACGGCGAAGTCCGTTTCCCTGTGCTCCAACAATTTCTCGCGGACAGCGAGTCGGAGTGGTCGCACAAGGGCGAACCGTCCATCGAGTAGGCTTTGCATGAGTGACACTTCTGAAACGCCGGCAGGGGCCGCCCATAGTAAACCGCCCGCAATTCTGTCGCTCATTGGCGACACGCCGCTGGTGGAGGTGACACAGTTCGACACCGGTCCGTGTCACCTTTTTCTCAAGCTTGAAAATCAAAATCCTGGCGGCTCGATCAAGGACCGAATCGCGCTCTCGATGATCGAAGCGGCAGAGGAAGAGGGGAAATTGCAACCCGGTGGCACAGTCGTAGAGGCCACAGCAGGCAATACTGGCCTGGGTCTGGCGCTCGTTGCCGGTGCCAAAGGCTATCACGTCTTGTTGGTGATCCCGGATAAGATGTCGCAGGAAAAGATCTCGCACGTGAAAGCGCTCGGAGCCGAAGTGCGCATCACGCGATCTGATGTGACCCGCGGTCATCCGGAATATTACCAAGACATGGCCGCGCGACTCGCCGAAGAAATTGCAGGTGCCTTTTACGTGAATCAGTTTGGTAATCCGGCGAACCCGCTGGCGCACGAGCGCACGACCGGCCCGGAAATTTGGGAGCAAATGCGGCACGATGTCGATGCCGTTGTTGTGGGAGTTGGTTCGGGCGGAACACTGACCGGTCTTGGGCGCTTCTTCAATCGTGTTAAACCACGTCGGGGCATCGAAATGATCTTGGCCGACCCAACCGGCTCTGTGTTGTACGAGTACGTCAAGACGGGAAAACTGGTCGAATCGGGAAGTTGGGCAGTGGAAGGCATTGGCGAAGATTTCATTCCAGAAATCGCAGATATGTCGTTGGTCACAGATGCGTTTGAGATTGACGACGCAGAAAGTTTTGCGACCGCGCGAGAGCTTTTGCATAAGGAAGGAATCTTCGGCGGTTCATCTACCGGCACCCTTCTCGCCGGCGCGCTGCGATATTGCCGACAGCAAACGAAACCAAAACGTGTGGTCACTCTCGTTCCCGACACCGGCAATAAATATCTCTCAAAAATGTACAACGACTTTTGGATGGCCGAGCAGGGATTCATTCATCGCCACCCGCACGGCGATCTGAGCGATTTGATCTCGCACCGATACGAAGCGGGCGAAGTGATCACGGTCGGGCCGGACGATTCGCTGCTGACAGCCTTCAAGCGAATGCGCGACTCGGACGTTTCGCAGCTTCCGGTCGTCGATAAAAACGGACGCGCCATCGGGATCATCGACGAATCTGACCTACTGGTGAAAGTGCACCGCGCCCCCTCGCACTTCAACGATCCAGTAGAAACAGCGATGACCGACCGGTTAGAAACGCTGCCGCCAGACACGAAAATTAAAGACTTGCTGGATGTATTTGACCGCGGGCGGGTCGCTATTGTCATGGAGGACGACAAATTTCTGGGGCTGATTACGCGCACCGATTTGCTTTCTTATCTCCGGCTTCACATGCCGAAATCGGCCACGCCGCCAGAACGAGAGTTCGTCTAACGAATCCACAGCAACAATGAAAAAAGAACAGGGCTTCGCGACGCGCGCCATTCACGCCGGTCAGAAACCTGATCCCACGACCGGCGCGGTCATGACGCCGATTTACGCCACGTCGACATACGTCCAGGAAAGCCCGGGAAAACACAAAGGCTACGATTACGCGCGCTCAATCAATCCAACCCGGCTCGCCTACGAAAAGTGCATTGCCGATTTGGAAAGCGGAACGCGCGGGTTCGCCTTTGCATCCGGCTTGGCTGGGATGGCGACAGTGCTGGAGCTGCTCGACAGCGGCTCGCATATCGTCGCGAGTGACGATCTTTATGGCGGCACATTCCGTTTGTTCGATCGAGTGCGGCGCCGCTCTGCGAACCTTGATTTTACCTATGTCGATCTGACCGACCCGGAAGAGCTTGAGCGCGCAATCAAACCAAACACGCGCATGGTTTGGATCGAAACGCCGAGCAATCCGCTGCTGAAGCTGGTCGATCTCGAAGCGATCGCCAAAATCGCGCGCAAGCGGAAAATCATTTCTGTGTCCGACAACACATTTGCCACTCCCTGGATCCAACGTCCAATCGAGACGGGCTTCGACATTGTCGTGCATTCCGCGACGAAATATTTGAACGGGCATTCCGATCTCGTGGGCGGCGTTGTTGTCGTTGGCGAAAACAAGCAACTCGCTGATCAAATTGCATTCTTGCAAAATTCGGTCGGCGCAATCGCCGGCGCATTCGACAGTTTTCTTGTTTTACGCAGTTTGAAAACGCTGGCGCTCCGCATGGAGCGGCATTGCGCGAATGCGCTGGAGATTGCGCGCTGGCTCGAGGAACAGGGCGAGATCAAATCAGTCCATTATGCCGGCCTCAAATCCCATCCGCAGCACGATCTGGCCCGCCAACAGATGCGCGGTTTCGGTGGCATGGTCACCATCGTTTTGAAGACGGACCTTGCCGGAACGCGGCGTTTTCTCGAGAACACCGAGTTGTTTGCGCTGGCAGAAAGCCTGGGCGGCGTTGAGAGCCTGATCAATCATCCTGCACTCATGACCCATGCCTCAGTGCCGAAGGAGCAACGCGAAAAGCTCGGCATTACTGATTCGCTGGTTCGCCTCTCGGTCGGCATCGAAGACGTGCGAGATTTGATTGACGATTTGAAGAGCGCCCTCGAAGCGATCTAGCGTAGCACGGCCCACAGCCAAAGAGCCTGTGCTACAATACACGCAATGGGCAATACATTCGGCCGGCTCTTTCGCGTCACCACTTTTGGTGAATCGCATGGCGGCGGCATCGGCGTGGTGATCGACGGTTGCCCGCCGCGGATCGACATCTCTGAAGCGGAGATTCAACGAGAGTTAGATCGCCGGCGGCCGGGTCAAAGCAAACTGACGACGCAACGGAAAGAGGAAGACCGATGCGGGATTCTCTCTGGCATTTTCGAAGGGAAAACGCTCGGCACTCCCCTCACGATAATGGTGCGCAACAAAGACGCTCGGCCCGAAGATTACAGTGAGATCGCCGGCAAATTTCGGCCGTCACACGCCGATTACACTTACGAGGCTAAATATGGAATTCGAAATTGGCAGGGCGGGGGCCGCGCGTCTGCGCGCGAGACGATTGGTCGCGTGGCCGCGGGCGCGATTGCCAAAAAGATATTATCAGGTTTGTACGCGCACTTCGAGATCGTCGCGTACGTGGCACAAGTTCACGGCATCGTTGCAAGCGTTGATCGCGCTGCTGTGAAAATGAAAGACGTGGAAAAGAACATTGTTCGGTGCCCGGACGCCGTCGCTGCAAAAAAGATGATATCGTTGATAGAGCAAGTTCGTGACGAGGGCGACTCAGTTGGGGGCGTGATTGAGTGCGTTGCACGTGGCGTCGCGCCTGGGATTGGCGAGCCTGTTTTCGACAAGCTGGAAGCAGACCTGGCGAAAGCGATGCTGAGCATACCGGCCACCAAAGGCTTTGAGATCGGCTCCGGATTTGCAGCGACGCGGATGCGCGGTTCGCAGCACAATGATCCTTTCGAAATGCGCGGCGGAAAAATACGCACAACGACAAACAACTCCGGCGGCGTGCAGGGCGGAATCAGCAACGGTGAAGACATTTATTTCCGCGTGGGATTCAAACCGCCAGCGACGATCGCGCTTCAGCAGAAAACCGTCACGAATTCAAAGCAACAAAGCGAGCTCGCGGCGCGCGGACGCCATGATCCGTGCGTTCTTCCTCGAGCAGTGCCAATTGTGGAAGCGATGGCCGCGCTGGTATTTTGCGATCACGCGCTGCGACAAAACGCGATCCGTTCGTCAAGTCGATAATAGATCTCGCACAACGTCCACAGTGGACTCAACGGCATGACGGAGAATGAAATTGCGAAGCAGATTTTAGACGCAGCGTTCCTCGTTCATACTAAGTTAGGTCCAGGTCTTCTCGAATCGGTCTATGAGGTCGTAATGGCTTACGAGCTTAAGAAAAGAGGCTTAACGGCTGAGCGCCAAAAAGCAATGCCGATCATGTACGACAACGTTCGTTTTGATGAAGCCTTTCGATCCGACATCGTCGTAAATGGGAAAGTCATCGCAGAGCTCAAATCGGTGGAAGCGCTGCTGCCAGTTCACGCGAAGCAGGTCCTCACGCAGCTCCGGCTGAGCGGATTAAAGCTTGGACTCCTTATCAATTTCGGCGAAGCACACCTGAAGGACGGAATAAAGCGAATCATTAATGGTCGGTTAGATGACGACGCCCCCGCCGAGTTTTCATTGTGACCTTTGTGGACGTTGTGTGAGGAGTCTTCTGGCATGAACTACATCGCCACCATCGGTCTTGAAGTGCACGTGCAGCTCAAGACGCACTCGAAAATGTTTTGCGAGTGCCCGGTGACATTTGGAGCCGAACCAAATTCGCATACTTGTCCGATCTGCCTGGGTCTGCCTGGCGCTTTGCCAGTGATGAATCGGGAAGCGTTGCGCATGACGGTTCTTACCGGGCTCATGCTCGGATGCGACATCGCGCCGGTCTCCAAATTCGACCGCAAAAACTATTTCTATCCGGACATGCCAAAGAATTACCAGATTTCCCAATACGACATGCCGCTTTGCACAAATGGCAGCGTGCCATTGCATGACCTCGCCTATCCGAAAGATGCGCAGAAAAACATCGCAACCCCAGACAAGGAAGTGCATCTCGTGCGGATCCATCTCGAGGAGGACGTCGCGAAGAGTTTTCATTTCGAGAACAGCACAGGGATTGATTTTAACCGCGCCGGCACTCCGTTGATGGAGATCGTGACGCAGCCCCAAATCAATTCGCCAGAGGAAGCGTTCGCGTTTTTAACGGCGTTGAAACAAATCCTGATCTACGGCGAAGTGAGCGACGCCGACATGGAAAAAGGGCAGCTGCGCTGCGATTGCAACGTTTCCGTACGGCCCGAAGGGCAACGGGAACTTGGAGCAAAAATTGAGATCAAGAACATGAACTCGATCAGCGGCGTGCGGCGCGCTCTCGCTTACGAGATCCGCCGCCAAATCAGCGTACTGGAGAGTGGCGAACAACTCGAACAGGAGACGCGCGGCTGGGACGATGTCGCTGGCGAAACCTTTCTCATGCGCACGAAAGAGTTCGCACACGACTACCGCTATTTTCCAGATCCCGATCTGGTGCCCGTGGAAACTGACGTATTGGTGGCTGACGTGCGGGAGCACGTGCCGGAGTTGCCAAAAGCGAAGCGCGCGCGCTTCGTCGAGCAATATCAGGTCAGCCCGTACGATGCGGGCGTGCTGGCGAACGATCTGGAGCTGGCAAGATATTTTGAGGCGGCCGCTAAAGGCGCTAAGAAACCGAAGAATATCGCCAACTGGATCCTAAACGATTTGCAGAACGCGCTCAGCGCCGCCGGTAAGGCCATCCATGATTGTCCGATTCCGCCGGAGGCGCTGGACGAGCTGGTTAACCTCATCGACACCGGGAAAATTAGCGGCAAGCAAGGCAAGGAAGTGTTCGCGGAGATGTTTGCGAGCGGCAAAACCGCAGCTACGATTGTGAAGGAGAAAGGGATCGAGCAATTAAGCGATGCTGGCGCGATCGAAGCGCTCTGCGACGACGTGATTGCGGCAAATCCCAAGCCCGTGGCAGATTACAAGGCGGGTAACATGGCTTCGCTGAATTTTCTCAAAGGCCAGGTGATCAAACGCTCGAAAGGGAAGGCGAATCCGCGATTGGCGGGCGAAATCTTAGAGAGGAAGTTAAAGTAGCGCGAGCCTCCGGCTTGCGCATCAAGACTCGCAAGCGAGGACGCTCGCGCTACCATGAAAATCCTAATTGCCCCCGACAAATTTAAAGGCGCGCTCCACGCGCATGAAGTTGCGGAAAACATTGCCAAGGGGCTGCGCGATGTGCTGCCGGACACAAAGATCGACATCGTGCCGATGGCAGACGGTGGCGAGGGAACTGCGGAAGTGATTTGCGGTGCACAAGCCTGTACTTGGTTGCAATGCAAAGCACACGATCCGCTGGGTCGCGAGATCGGTGCGCGTTACGCTTGGATCGAAGACGCGAAACTCGCAGTGATGGAAATGAGTGAAGCCGCCGGAATGCGACGGTTAACTCAAAGCGAACGTGATCCGCTTCGGGCAAATACATTCGGCACTGGCGAAATGATTTTGGACGCCGCGAATCGTGGCGCGAACGAAATCATTATTGGCCTTGGTGGCAGCGCAACAAACGATGGCGGATTCGGAATGGCGCGCGCTTTGGGTTTTCGATTTCTCGCGCATGAGCACGAGTTAAGAGGCGTGGTTACCGAGCTGGCTGGTCTCGAGCGAATCCAGAAGCCGAAAGACTTGATCCTGCCGAGGCTTATTGCTGCGGTGGATGTGAAAAATCCATTGCTCGGCAAGAATGGCGCGACGCGAGTGTTTGGTCCGCAGAAAGGCGTGACAAAGGACCAGATCGACAAATTGGAACGGGCACTGACCAGACTGGCTGATGTTGTCGCCGAAGAATTTGGTTTTGATTATCGCGATAAAGCCGGTGCGGGCGCAGCAGGCGGACTGGGCTTCGGCCTGATGAGTTTTTGCGGCGCGAAAATTCGACCGGGGTTTGACGTTGTAGCAGAGGCAGTCGGCCTCAAAGCGAAAATCAAAGATGCCGATGTTGTGATTACAGGCGAGGGAAGTCTGGATTGGCAGACCCTCGAAGGGAAAACGCCAGCCGGCGTGGCGCAACTGGCGCGACAACTCGGAAAACGTGTTTTCGCAATTGTCGGCCGCGCAAGCACAGATCGAGAAGTCCGTGAGATTTTCGACGGCGTTTCTGAAAACACGCGACCGGGAATGAGTCGGGAAGAAAACATGAAACGCGCAGCGGAATTATTGCGCGAGAACGCGCGCGGGTTGGCCTACGATTTGTAGGGCGCTTCTGCGAAACGCCAGTGACTTAGCGCGACTTCTTTGCGTTCCTCGGATCGTCGGCGGGATTCACATAATTGATCTGCCACGGGCCGATGCCATGGAGTTGAATGACCGTTTCCCCTCCGAACCATGCGGTATGCTTCATGCGAGCGGGCCAGAAGCCAAATGAGCCGGCAGGAAGTTCTTTCGCACTATTGCGGTCGAGCGCTTCTCCGGTTGCGAGGTAAACCGCACCTGAAATTACAGTGACCCGCTCAGTTTTTGGATGAGTATGCGGCGGTATATGATAGCCATCGGGAAACTGAAATCGCACCACGAACGGGCCTTCTTTCGTTGGATCGCCTTCCAGCATGGCCATCTTCGCTCCAGGAGGCAAGGCCGCTGGTCCCTCCTTCCATTCGATAGTTGTCGGAGGATAAAGGCGCATGTCTGTGGATTGCGTCTCTTCGGCGGATAACCGGCTGTGGGAGATGATCACCGCTGAAAGCGTAGCTAATGCGAAACCGGCAATAGTTTTCATGAATGCACTATTGGTGCCTGATTTCATGGCGGCAACTCGTTCAGCAAAGTTCGCGGAACTGCTTCGCGGTTTCGACGTAGCTCCAGGCCCAGCGCGCGATGTCCTTCTGCTCGTCGAGTGTAAGTTGCCGGCGAATTTTCGCGGGCGACCCCAAAACGAGTGAGCCGGGCGAGATTTTCATCCCGATTGTGACCAGCGCGTTTGCGCCAATGATGGAGCGCGCGCCTACCTCGACATCGTCGAGAATAATGGCGCCCATGCCAACCAGCACTTCATCGTCAACCTTGCACGCATGGACGACGGCATTATGGCCGACGGTGACCAACTCGCCCATTGTTGTCGGATAGTTCGTATCGACGTGAACAACAGCATTATCCTGAATATTTGAGCGCGGGCCGATGATGATGCGGTTGATGTCGCCGCGGAGCACCGCACCGTACCACACGCTGGATTCTTCTTCTAGAATCACGTCGCCGAGTACCGTCGCGCCTGGGACGGCCCATACGCTCGAATGAATTGTGGGACCTTTTTTCAAACGCGCAGCGATGCCGGCGTGTCCGGTCGGCAGTGTATCTGGCTCGATATGCATTTAACAATTAACGTCTAACATCGAATGCCCCACCCGCCTTCGCAAGGCTACGGCGTGGCAAGCATCCAACGCCGAAAACGACAGAATCGGATTTTCTTATTCGTACGTCTGAGCGATTATAAGCACCGCATGCCTGAATTTCCTCCAGAAGAAGTTACGCCATTCGTTTTCTCCGATCCTACCGGTAAACGCTGGCCACGTTTGCGCTTGATTCTGCTTATTGGTGGCGTGCTGTTTTTTCTGGGGACGGTGCTGTTCGTTCAGACGCTTTTTGTCACGCCGCACATGAACGTGCCGTTTTCCCTGCGCCAGTTAAAAGGCCAACTGAAAGCGTTGCAAAAGGAAAATCCGGCCGGCCAGTTGTCTGCGAGCTCGCTGCTGTGGCAGAAATTTAGCGCCGCGCGACAAGCGGCCAAAAAGCTTGCTGGCCCAGCGCCAACGACTTCGCCGCGACCCAGGAAGAAATCGCCCGATAACGAAGTACGGCTCGCATTTTACACCAACGGAGATCCGTACAGCTACGCCTCGCTTCAGCAACACGCGGCGCAGATTACCCATCTTTGCCCGGAATGGATGACTGTGATGAATGGGATGGGCGACTTGCAAATCGACGGGGACACCCGGCTATTGAAACTGGCCGCGACCAAGGGGATCGCTCTCATGCCGCTGCTGACCAACCTCGTCGGTGATACCTGGCAGCCGGAAGCCATCGAGAATCTGGCGCACGGGCCACCGGCGCGGCGGGATGAGTTCATTCAACGTGTGCTTTCGGTCTTGCGCAGCGCGAAAGCTTCCGGCGTGGTGATCGATTGGCAGCAAATTGATCCGGCTTACAAAAAGGACGTCACTAAATTTATCGACAAGTTCGCCGACGCGTTGCACGACGATAACAAGGAGCTGTGGCTGTGCGTTCAGCCGGGCCAGGAGCTCGATTACATCGATTTCGATGCACTCTCCGACAACGTCGATCGTTTCGTGGCGATGTTGTTTGATGAAACTTCAGACACCGATCCACCGGGACCACTGGCGTCGCGGTCGTGGTTTGAAGGTTGGCTACGCGTCCTGCTACAAGATTCCGACACCAAACAATGGATCATCGCGCTCGGCAGCTATGGGTATGATTGGACGATCGGCGCGAAGAAAGCCGAGCTGATCAGTTTTTCAGAAGCAATGAGCCGCGCCAATGATGCCGAAATCAAGAGTGCAGAAGTGGCCGGACCGAGTTACAGCCCGTACTTTTATTTTCAGGACGAGGACAAGGAACACGCCGTCTGGTTTCTGGATGCCGCGACATTCCTCAATCAATTGCGCGAAGCGCGCGACCAAAAGGCGGGCGGTTTCGCGCTTTACCGTCTCGGCAGCGAAGATCCCGCAATCTGGGACGCGTTAAGCGTGCCGCGGGATTTCAAGTTCGATAATCAAACGCGACAATCGCTCGAGCTGATCAAATCGACGGACACGATAACGGACGTTGGCGATGGTGAGATTGTCACTGTTGACGAGGATCGCATGGATGGGATGCGAAAGCTCGCTGTGGACGGGGACGGCTATCTGACGGCGAAATACGTGACGTTCGCGCAATTCCCGACGCTTTATCATCAAGGCGCCGGCGGCGAGCGCCAGGTCGCAATCACTTTTGACGACGGCCCCGATCCGCGATGGACGCCAAAGATCCTGGATATTCTCAAAGCGGCGAACGTGAAAGCTGCGTTCTTTTTGGTGGGCGTAAACGCGGAGCGTTACCCATCGCTTGTTCGTCGCATTGTCAACGAAGGGCACGAGATCGGGAACCACACTTATTACCATCCGAATCTGGCGCTCTGCTGGCCGGAGCACATCCGGCTTGAACTGAATGCCACTCAGCTTTTGCTCGAAACAATAACAGGTCGCGCGACCACATTGTTCCGCCCGCCTTACGCGTCTGATACGGGCCCGACGCAACTGAGCGAACTCGCTCCGCTAAAAATCGCCGAAGACCTCAATTATCTCGTGGTCTTGGAGGATATCGACCCGCAGGACTGGGCGAAACCTGGAGCGGACGTCATCCTGCAGCGCGTGAAACAGCAAAGGCACGATGGCAGCGTCATTTTACTGCACGACGCGGGTGGCGATCGCTCGCAGACGGTGGAGGCGCTTCCGCTCATTTTGGATTGGTTGCATACGCGAGGCGACACCGTCGTACCCTTGAGCACGCTACTGGGAACGACGCGCGACGCTGTGATGCCACCCGTGCAAGGCAACGCACAATCACTCACCCGTCTGGTGAGCAGCACCGGATTTCGCGTGTATCACAGTATCGAGCAATTTCTCTGGGCATTCATGATCGTGGCGACGGCGCTGGTGGTTATTCGCGCGCTGGTTGTCATTTGGCTCGCGTATCGTTTTCGGCGCGGACCGAAAACAGATTTTGCCGAGCCGATCAGCGTGGTGATGGCCGCTTACAACGAAGAGAAAGTGATCGCGGAGACTTTGCGCACGCTTCTCGCCACAGAATACAAGGGCGAAATCGAAGTCGTCGTGGTTGACGACGGGTCGCAGGACCAAACCGCTGCGGAAGTTGAACGCGTAGCAGCCAGCGAGCCGCGCATCCGTTTGTTGCGGCAGGAAAATTATGGGAAAGCGCGTGCGCTGCAACGTGGTCTCGCGGCCGCGCGCAATGGCATCGTTGTTTTCATTGATGCTGACACGCAATGTCAGCGCGATACACTGCCACGTTTGCTCGAGCCATTCGCGGACGCGCGGATCGGGGCGGTGTCAGGTCATGCGAAGGTCGGAAATTTGCGAACGTTTATCGCTCGCTGCCAGGCTCTGGAATACACCTGCGGTTTCAATCTGGACCGGCGCGCTTACAACCGCTGGAACTGCATCACCGTTGTGCCCGGCGCGATCAGCGCGATCCGAAAGGATGCGATCAATGAAGCGGGCGGTCTGAGTCTGCAAACTCTCGCCGAAGACACTGACCTCACTCTCTCATTGCACCGAAATCGCCAGCGCATTGTTTACGTCCCCGACGCAATTGCGTGGACGGAAGCGCCTGAAACCGTGCGCACACTGGCGCGCCAACGTTCTCGCTGGGCTTACGGCACGCTGCAATGTCTTTGGAAACACCGCGACATGGTGTTCAACTGGAACTATCGCGCGCTTGGCTGGTTCAGTTTGCCGAGCGTCTGGTTTTTCCAAATCATTCTCGTGGCCGTTACGCCAATGGTGGATTTGTTCCTGATTGCGTCGCTGCCGTTCGGCGCGTGGAACGCGGTGTTGCCATTCATTATTATTTTCCTGTCGATGGACGTGATCCTCGCCACGCTCGCCTGCCTGCTCGAGCGCGAGCCGATCGTGCGCGCCTGGCGCATTTTACCAATGCGATTGATTTATCGGCCGATGCTCAGTTACTGCATCTGGAAAGCGATCCTGCGCGCAATCAAAGGCGCATGGGTAAGCTGGGGCAAACTCGAACGCACCGCCAGCGTGCCCGTGCGAGCTTAGACGCAAGATAACCATCGTGAGCTCTTCCAACTCCCCAATGGACGTGGCATGACCTTGTTAGACGAAAAAATGTTCGCCTTTTATTACGAACATTCGTCTAATTCTCGTTAGGCGTATAGCGCGCGCAAGGTGAGCAAACTTTTGTCCGCTTATCAGTATCTCTTCTACAAATATTACCGCCTACAGCGCTTTTGGTTTGATCCGGCTGCAGATTACGGCGCGCTCGCATGTCTCCTCATCGTTGAAGCCCTGAACATCTACACAGTCTTTTGCGCTACCGACCTGTATGCCGGCCGGCATTTGCTGCCGCGCTTCTCGTCCGCTCACAGTTTATTGCTGCTTGCTGCGCTCGCGATTCCTCAGTACTTCGCGCTCGTTCACCATCACAAGTACAAGCGCATAGCGCAGCGTTTTGTGCATGAGACCGCACGGCAGCGTCTGGTCGGTGGCATCGCAGTCGCCGTTTACACCATCGCTTCGTTTCTTGTTTTCTTTTGGCTTCTGAGTTTGCTACCCAATACGCCTAACCAATCGCTGGAGCCAACCGTTGGCCGCTGTGTTGTCCACGTTTGATTTTATGAAACAGTTCAGAGTGTTTACCATGCTCGCCGCCGCCAGCGGTGGCTCAGCTCCGTCTCGTTAGGCCTATGTCCGTTGCAAACCGACTGAGGATTCTGGCGATCGTTCTCGCGCTCCTCACTGTCCAACTTGATGCAAACGAGGGCCAGAAACAATCTCTGGGGCCGAGAAGCCTACAGTTTACCACCACGTCCGTAAGGGCTCTGAGCGCCCGGATGACGCTGAAGCGAGGGCACAGTACCGGGGGAAGTTTAGAATTGTCGATTTTTAGCGACGACCGCGGATATATCCGCTCGAAGGTCACAAAAAAATTGATTCCTCGGCCGGTCATCGAGAATGGACGCTCCGTCAAGGGAGATGTCCGAATTGTGTTCGTCGTGAATCAGGAGGGCCGCGCGGTAATGCCTTTCGTGGTACACTCGACAAATAGGAAGCTGAATAAGACGGTGCTGGACATAATCACTCAGTGGCGTGGAACCCCGGCCCTCGATGATGACCGAGATCATTTTGCCAAGGCCGCGCGGTGGCTCTGCATTGGCGGCGTTTTGCAATTGGCGGGTGAGCTGGTCGATCTTCTCCTGCAGCAAGAGCACAACAGGCTGACTGTTGCCTAACAACTCTTTGATCCATTCCGGCGCGGCCAAGGTCGCAAAGGCGCGCTTTTT
>QHNK01000059.1 GCA_003218415.1 Verrucomicrobiota bacterium
GAAATTTGGTTCAGCCTGGACGATTTTCTCCTGCTCGGCGCGCGCTGCAGTGAAAGCCGACCGCGCTTTGTCATCCTCCTTCGCCATGCGGGCGATAACACCCTGTATAAATGGACGATTGCAAAAACATCGTTCCCCGGATTGATCGGGTTCTCGCCGGCTGCAGTTAAGGCATCTGTTGCCGCCACGGCGTCACGTTCGGCTAGTGCGCAGTGGAGCCACCAATCATCAATATCTGGCACCGCAGAAGGCGCTGAACACTTCCTTCCAACACGTTTGCTACCCCGAGTTCGTGGCCAATCTTGCGGAGATCGCGGCCGACACCGCTCTTGTATTGCATCACAGAGATGCGACCGATCACCTTTAGATCGGCGATCCGGGCCAGGTTGGTTAGTATTCCGTCGTGTACGCCTTCCGCGAAATATACGTTATCTGGGTCGCGGCTGAGGTTTTCGAAGGGCAGAATCGCGATGGATTTTGTCGGTGAGCGGAAAGCGTCAGTTGTTGTGGAGCTGTGTAGCGACCCACAAAAAACAGACCGACCGAAAGCGCAGCAGCTACGATGATCAGGCAAATCCATGGGCGACTGCGAGCTGCTTTGTCCGGTAAATCGTCAGCGAATTCTATTGGCTTCAAACCTTCAGGCAACTTAAACGCCCAAACAGTCATCGATGCCATCGGAAATCCGAGTGCGATGAGCATGACGATGCAGCGAACGCCGAATTCGCAACCTCAGAAAGGAACGGAAAGACTTGCGTCCCCGGAATGAGCAACCAAACCTTCCGGTGTTTCATCTCGGCGAAGAGATTGCGCGGATTTCCGGCTGCTTATCTTTGCAAAGTTTTTGGAAAGCGGGATCGGAGCGCAAAGGGTCCCAGATCGGATCGAGCCTTAAAAGCGCCGGCGTAATGGTTGAGCCGTAAACCCAGCTATTATAGGGTGTTTGTAACAACTGAGTGAGAGTTGTGATCGCGCGGCTATTCTCACCGAAGATCGTCTGAATCAGCGCCAGGTTCTCTTCATATGTAGGTCCGGACACCGCATCTTTAGTACGGGGGAGAAGTGTGATTGTGCGCTCCGCCACTTTTAGGGCGGAGTCCTTCCGCCCCATCGCGGCATAAGCTTGAGACAGCATTGCCGCAAGGTAGAAGTTATCCGGTTGAACTCTGCAGAGCTGCTCGAGTGTATTGCGCACCTGTTCAGCGGTAAGCCCTGCGCCAACCGTGTCGCCAGCAAGACGCTGCATGAAAGCAAGTGCTAACTGATCACGAACCTTGTCGTACTGAGAAGCAAAATGGAATTGAGCCTGTCGAGCGTGGAGCGTTCGGATGGCCTCGCCGTAATTTCGTTCAAGTTTCAACTGAGTCATTTTGACTATGAAGGCACTCTCGGATGGAGTCTGCGCGTTTATTTCTGACAAAAATTTAGCAGCTTGTTGCAGGTTACCCTGAGCTTGATAAATGCTGGCCTTTGCCGCCATCGCATCGGGGTCGTTTGGCGTAATGTCCAGCACTCGATCATAAAGCTTTAGCGCGGCCGGGAATTGTCGAAGCATGGCGGAAGTCGATGCCGCGACGATGAGTAACTCCGCATTACGTGGGTCCAAAGCGATGGCTTGTTCGAAGTAGGCAACGCTTTCATCCCAGTTTCCCTCGCGTCGGGTAATTAAGCCGAGGGCCCTTGGCACCTCGCTACTGCCTGGCAACATGTTGTTGACGCGACCAAACGTTGTTTTGGCCAGTCCATAGTCACGCAGCACCCAGTATTGATAGTAACCCACGGCCAGCAGGGTCTCAGTCAAGTTCGGCTCCAGTTTCTGCGCATGCTCCAAAGCACCTTTCGCCGCATCGCCCCGAGCGGCAGTAGCAGTGTCGACACGGTTAAAATAGAGAACGGCGTCCGCGCGAGAAAGCCGCGCCCAAGCAATCCCAAAATTGGGGTCGAGCTGCACCGCCCGCTCGTAAAAACCGGCGGCTTTCCATACGAGATCGCGAACGTAGAGGTAGTGACTGCGCGCCTCAAAAGCCAGGCCCCGAAGATACGCATCGTAAGCTTCCGGATGGTTTGTCGGTTTAGCTGCCAACGCCTGCTCTTCGCGACCGGTTAGCCTCGCTTGCAATGACTCCGCTATTCGCTTGGCGATTTCGCTCTGAATTGCGAACACGTCTGCAAGATCACGGTCATACGTCTGTCCCCATAGCTGTCGGTGGGTACGCGCGTCGACTAACTGGGCGTTGACGCGCAAACGATTGCCGGAGCGCTGAACACTTCCTTCGACCACGTTCGCTACCCCGAGTTCGTGGCTGATCTTGCGCAAGTCGCGCGCGACACCGCTCTTGTATTGCATCGCTGAGGCGCGACCGATCACCTTCAGATCGGCGATGCGCGACAGGTCGGTTAGAATTTCATCCTGTACGCCGTCGGCGAAATCTGCGTTATCTGGATCGCGGCTGAGGTTTTCGAAGGGCAGAACCGCGATGGATTTTGTCGGTGAGCGGAAAGTGCCGGTCTCTCGTCGAGCTGTGTAGCGACCCACAAAAAACAAACCAACGGAAAGCACAGCAGCTACGATTATCGCGTAGATCCATACGCGACTGCGGGATGGTTTGCTTGGTAAATCGTCAGCGAATTCTGTTGGCTTCAAACCTTCAGCAACTTAAACGCCCAGACAATCATCAATGCAATCGGAAATCCGAGCGCGATCAGCACTACGATGAGCAGCACTCACCAAAAATGGGAAGAGTTGCGTCGCGACTTGAATGAGCAGCCAGCCCAAAATCTTCCGGCGTCTCGGCTCGGGCGAGAGGTTGCGTAGCTTCACGGCTGCTTATCTTTGCAAAGTTCTTGAAATCGCGGATCGCCACGGAGCGGATCGAACATTGGATCGAGCCGGAGCAACGCAGGAGTAAGCGGTACGTTTTCAGAAAAAGGCCCTGCATATGGCAGTGAGATTAGTTTCTCTAAAACGGTAATGGCGCGGTCCGGCTCTTCCATTTGCGTGGCCACCCGCGCAAGGATCTCGATCAGCGGGGGAGCAGCCACCGAGTCTTTCTCGAGCGGATTTGCGGCGACGGCCCGCTCTGCCAGAGCCAACGCGGCGGGTTTGTCGCCGAGACCGATACAGGTCAGCGCGAGAGCTCCAATGAGCCTGCCATTTTCCGGCTGTTCTTTGAGGAATGGCTCCAGGTCGCTGCGCGCCTGTCGCCAACTTCCCTTCGCAGCCGCATGGTCGCCAGCGACTTGTTGGGCCCAGCCTAACCAAAAGCGCAGTTCGCCATTGTAAAAACCCAACGCCGGATCAGGCACCGCCAATATTTCTTTTAGGCGAAGGATCATTTGTGCAGGCCGGCGCTCCAAGATCGCCTGGTAAACTTGTGTTTCTAAGGCCTGCGTGAGTTCGGCGGTCGGGCGGAGCGGAGCCAGGAGCGTGGACGCACGTGGCAGATCGCCTTGGGCCTGGGCGATAGCCGCCTTCGTCGCGAGGGTATCCACATCGTCCGGCGTGATATTGAGAACCTGATCGAGGTTTCGTAACGCTTCGGGAAAACGACGAAGAGACATATAGGAAATCGCGTGCTGGGTAAGTACCGCAACGTTGCGCGGGTCGAGTCGCTCGGCTTCGTTGAAGTACGCCTCGCTTCGGTCCCACTGGCCTTGCCTCCGTGTGACGTAGGCCAGCGCCTCAGGAATTTGGCTGCCATTTGGCAGGAATTGCCGCGCTTGCTCAAAGTAGCGCACTGCGCTGTCGTAATCCTTCAGGCAGGCGTAGTAGTAATATCCCTTGGCCAATAGTGCCTCGCCGAGATTGGGCCGAAGAGTGAGTGCGGTTTCGGCTGCCTGGCGTGCCTCTTCACGGAGGGCGAGCGTTGGTTGAAGATTCAGTGTGCGGTAGCCAAGCGCATCAACATACGACAGCATCGCCCAGGCAAGCGCGAAATTCTGATCCAACCGCACCGCTTCTCGGAGATATTTCTGCGCGGCAAGGAAGTTAGCGGGTGTGTTGAACGTTTTCAGTGTGTAAGCCAGTCCGCGAAGATAAGCATCGTAAGCCTCCGGGCTGTCTGTCGGTTTAGCGGCCAAGGCTTCCTCCTCGCGCCCGTTTAGCTTCGCCTGCAACGACTCCGCGATTCGTTTGGCGATCTCGCTCTCCACGCCGAAGATGTCAGTCAACTTCCGGTCGTAGCTCTCTGCCCAAAGGTGGGAATCGGTTTGCGCGTTAACCAACTTCACATTGACCCGCACCTGGTCAGCCACTTTTTGCACGCTACCTTCAAGAATAGTCGTTACGCCAAGCTGCTTCGCGATCTCGGCGAGATTGCGAGGTTTGCTCTGATATTGCTGCGTGGAAGAGCGCGAGATCACCTTCAAATCCGCGATGCTAGCCAGACGCGTCAGGATTTCTTCTTGAATGCCGTCTGCGAAATACGCGTTATCTGGATCGGGGCTGAGGTTTTCAAACGGAAGCACTGCGATTCCCTTTGTTTCGGGACGGCTGATTAGTTCGCTTTTCCAAACATTCCAGCCTATGGCCGCTGCTAAAGCAACTAACGCCGCAATCAACGTGGCAATAGCGGGTTTCCTCCGCACCCATTTGCCGACATGTCTAAGAAATCCACTTCGCTTCGCGCGAATTGGCTCGTGCTTTAGCCAGTGTTCGAGGTCTTCGGCCAGCGCGAGAGCGGACGAGTAACGGCGCTGTGGATCTTTCTCCAGACACTTCAGACAAATCGTGGAAAGATCGCGACTTATTTTCCGATTCCACAAACGCGGTTGCCGCGGTTCAGTGTCCAACAGTAACCGGATAGTTTCCCAGCTTGTTCCTCCGGCAAAAGGTGGATGGCCAGTGAGCAATTGGTAGAACACCGCGCCAAGTCCATAGATATCCGTCGCCTTGTTAAGTTTTGTAGTTTCACCGGCAGCTTGTTCCGGCGCCATGTAGCTCGGTGTGCCCATCACTTCCAGTGTGCGCGTGATCGTGCTTTCTGTTTCCAGCAGTCTGGCCAGTCCGAAATCTGTGAGATGCGGTTCGCCTTTTGCATCGAGCAGAATGTTTCCCGGTTTGATGTCGCGATGAAGAATGCCGTGCTCATGCGCGTAATGCACAGTGCGCGCGAGTTTGGCGATCAGTTCCACAGCGCGCCGGATCGGCATCGGCTCACGCCTGACCACTTCATCAAGCTGACCGCCTTCGATGAACTTCATGCTGAAGTAGCATGAGCCTTCGCGCTCGCCGACTTCATAGATGGGCACGATGGATGGATGATCGAGACTGGCGGCGGCTTCGGCTTCCCGGCGAAAGCGCTTCAGGTGAGCTTGGCTCGCCCATTGACCAAGGCTAATGACTTTTAAGGCGACCGTGCGGTTGAGACTTTTTTGCCGCGCGCGAAACACCACGCCCTGACCGCCGCGACCGACTTCTTCCAGCAATTCGTAGTCGCCCAGTTCTCCCAGCATCTTAGCAAGGCGCTCACTGCTCGTGGCCGCACGTGCTGCTTTATCCACGTGGCAGGGGTCATCCGCCTTTGCCGAGGCTAGGGCGGACGAGCCGACCCCGGCTACAGATACGTCGGCGAGCAGATTGAGGCCACTCTCAAGAAGGCAACCTGGGCAGCCTCCTTCGGGCGCGTCGGGTGCGATTTCCGCCCCGCACCTTGGGCAAAGTCTGAGTGCGCTGATCATCGCCGGAGAGTCGCTCGTGCGCTCCCCTCTCCTAGTGCGTAAAATCTTACCAGAGGTTACGCCCCGACCACAGAAATAATTTAGACACGAATCTTACTAACTCACACCAATACCAGACACGAATTTCACGAATTTACACCAATGTACAGCGGTTGACTCGGGGCCTCATGAATCTTCGTGATAATTCGTCTCTCTCTCTCTCTCTCTTAACAATTCGTGTCTACAAAATGACTCTTTTCCATTCCAAAGCATCGCCACCAAAATTGACCAGCAGGCCGATGCGAAGTTTCGAGGCGGCCAGATAGTTCAGTACTTGTTTGATGTGTGAATCGGTCAGTTTTTCGACGGCTTCGCCTCAAAGAGAATTTTATCCCAGACAACGAAGTCCGCGTAGTAATAATGAGGCAGGATAACTCCTATGTATGTGATTTCGTAATTTTACTCGCGCGAAAACGGAATTCCAGCGCGACTCAGTTCAACGACCAGAGCGTCCTTGTAGATGACTTCGTCGTGGCCCTTTCCCAAGTCGCTATGAATTTCCATGCAAACACCTGCGAGTTGAAAAAATTTCTTCTTTGTAAAGCAGCTCAGACACAAATCAATCGAGACACGACTTTCACCAATTTACACTAATTAAGTTCAACGCTTGACCACAGCTCTAAGACATTCGTGAGAATTCGTGTAATTCGTGTCTACGCCCGAACCACAGCAATTAAGTAGCGCAACTCATCTTCGATATCGCTCGGCATGGCAACCGTGTGCGAGATCTCCTCTCGCAATAACGCCTGGTAACGCTGACGGAATCGGTAAAACGCCTGCTTGACGGCGTTCTCCGTCATGTCGAATTCGCTGGCCATCTGGGCTTGCGAAGGCCGGCCGGCTTCGTCCATGAGCATTTTCTTCATCTGATCAAAGAACCGCACGTTGCCCGCACTGCGATACTCGTCCCGCAGCCGCGTCATCACTTGCTCCAGAACCGTAAACGCCCAACGACGTTCGTAAATTTGGTCGGCCGTCAACCTGTCGCTCCGTTCAACATCGATACGCTCACGCTCACGAATCTCCTCGAATGGAATCAGCCACTGTCCTTTGCCGCGTTTGACTGCCATCGCATGGCGCGCCTCATCGGTCAGAAAATGTTTGACCGAGGCAAGCAAGTAAGAACGAAGCCGCCCTTTTTCCTTGCGGACGGTATTCAAATCTTTGCGCTCTAATAATAAAGCGAAGAAGCCCTGGGTGAGATCTTCCGCGTCCTCGGCCCGAGCCCCGTGTCGCCGCACGAAGCTATAAATAGGTCGCCAATACGTGCGGCAAAGTTTTTCGAGCGCTTCTTGTGCCGCTGGCGATTCACCTTGCGCCTCGAGCACCATGCTCCAGTGCGTGGTAGCAAACGCCGCCGCGCCGTGATGAGCATCTCCGCCAATCGCGCTCAGTGAAGTCAGGTCATCATCAGCAGGCACATTGCTATCCTAACTAAAAACTCGCGCTGAAATCAAGCCACGATAATTCAAGATCGGTGATTTCGCCACGCTTAGGCGTTGATCTAAAACTGTGCGAGCCGCGCAGGACTGATCGGCACAAATTCGCTTTCGTGCAAAACGACACGTCTTGTTCCGCGAATTAGCTGCCACCATTGTCGTGCCGAGCCTAGAACGATCAGGCAAACGAGCACCAGAAAGAAAACGGCAACCAGCGCATCGAATCGCCAGACACCTGCTTGCCGGGCCAGCTCAGCAGCCTTGGCTGGATCGGCCATTCCCGATGCTTCACGCAAAAGTGACCGTGCACCGCTTAAAAAACCAAGTCTCGGATCGGACGAGAAAACTTTGAGATAACCGGCGGAGAAAGTTACGGCGCACATGAAGCAAAGCGGCACAAGCGTCACGAAGAGATATTTGGTTTTGTGCATCTTGATCAGGAGCGTTGTGCCGAGGCAAAGCGCCACGACCGACAGCAATTGATTCGCCAGTCCAAACAGCGGCCAGAGCGAGTTGATGCCGCCAAGAGGATCAATCACGCCCTCGTATAAGAACCAGCCCCAAGCCGCGACCAGCAACACGCTGGACAAAAAATTCGCGCTCCAGGAACGCGTATTGCCAAGCGGCCGCCAGAGATTGCCCAGAAAATCCTGAAGCAAAAACCGTCCCACACGTGTTCCGGCGTCGATGGTCGTGAGAATAAACAACGCCTCAAACATGATGGCGAAGTGATACCACAGCGCTAGCGCAGTCGGCTTGGCTGAGACTTGGGAAAACATATTCGCCATGCCGACTGCGAAAGTCGGCGCGCCGCCTGCGCGATTAAACATGGTGGATTCCCCGAGATTCGCGGCGAGCTTTTTCATTTCTGCCTCCTTTACAGGAAAACCAGCGGCGGAAACTTTTGCGACAACTTCAGTGGGTGCGCCTTTCGTGTTGATCGCAAAGTACTCTCCCGGTTGCAACACGCACGCGGCGATCATCGCCATCAAAGCGACCATCATTTCGGTCACCATCGCGCCGTAGCCAATAGGACGTATTCGCGACTCGCGTCTTATCATTTTTGGCGTGGTGCCCGAGGCGATCAGGGAGTGAAATCCTGAGACTGCGCCGCAGGCGATGGTGATGCAGACAAACGGGAACACTGGCCCCGCAAAGACAAGACCGCTGCCGTCGATGAATTTTGTGATCGCCGGCATTTGCAGTGTGGGATTAATCAGCACCACCGCAGCCGCTAGCATGGCTACGGTGCCGAGTTTCAAAAACGTGCTCAGATAATCGCGCGGCGTGAGCAACATCCACACAGGCAGGACGGACGCGGCCAATCCGTAGATCATGATTGCCCACGCCAGCCATTTCTGGTCGTGACGGAACCACGCTTCAATCGCAGGAAAGTGCGCGAGAAATTGTCCGCCCCACACGCCAAATGCCAGACCGAGCAATCCAAAAACTGTAACTGCGATGACGCTTACCTTCCCCGTGCGCAGTGCAATGCCCATAATCAGCGCCAGAGGAATGGTCGTCGCGATGGTGAAAACGCCCCAGGGACTTTGCGCAAGAGCTTGAACCACCACCAGCGCCAGAACCGCCAGCAGGATAATCATGATCGCCAGGACACTGACGAGAGCGAGCAGGCCAACGCCGAGTCCAATTTCGTCCTTCACCATTTGACCGAGCGTTTTTCCGCCACGCCGGATCGAGGCGAAGAGAACAATCATATCGTGCACGCCTCCGCCGAGCGTCGCACCGATCAGAATCCAGAGAGTGCCAGGCAGGAATCCAAATTGCGCGGCCAGCACCGGCCCAACCAATGGCCCGGGTCCGGCAATTGCCGCGAAATGGTGTCCGAAAACCATCCATCGATTGGTCGGTACGTAATCCTTATTGTCATTCTGCAGGATTGCAGGCGTGGCACGCTCTTCGTTCAACACGAGCACCTTTGTCGCCAGCCATTTGCTGTAAAAACGATAGCTGATGGACAACGCGCAAAACCCAGCCAGAACAATCCAGAGCGCGCTGATTTGTTCGCCGCGCGAGAGCGCCAGGCGCGCCATCGCCCATACCCCCATCGCAGAGATGACAATCCAGAGTAGCTTCTTCCACCAACTCATCTGATTTGCAGTTTAGTTGAAATTGTTGCGCTGCGCCACAAGCTGTGATCTATCCTCCAGTGCGATTGCGCCATAGTCTCAAGAAACTTCCCCATAAACTTAAGAAGCTTGTAAATGGCGAAAGCGTAGCCAGCGCAAGAAGGCACACGCTCAGACTCCTTCGGCCGAACCGCTTTCCTCTGGAACCGAAGCGAATCATCGAAACGATCGATGCTCAGGGTTTCGGGCAGATTCGCCAGCGTTACGGTGTCAAAGGTCCCAGCCTGGACTGGCCCAAATTTCTCGATCTCGAACGATGGGTTGATATTAACATCCGCCGGATCCGCGAGATCGAGCTCGACCTGGCGCGGCCGAAACGCATTCTCGATCTTGGCTGCGGTGCAGGGTATTTCCTTTACATCGCTCAGCTGCTCGGCCACAAGGGCCTCGGGCTCGATTTAGATCAGCTCCCCATGTTTGGCGACCTTACCCGCCTGCTCGGCGTGCGTCGTGTGATCTGGCAAATTAAAGCGTTCGAGCCGCTGCCCGACCTGGGGAAATTCGATCTCATCACTGCGTTCCTGATCTGCTTCAATCGCCATAAACAGGCCAACGTCTGGGGCGTGCCCGAGTGGGGATTTTTTCTCGATGATCTGGCCAAACATCTGGCGCCACGCGGTCGCGCTTGGCTCGAATTGAACCAGGAACACGACGGAACATTCTACACGCCCGAGCTAAAAGAATTCTTCCAAAAGCGTGGCGCAAAAATCGACCGGCACAAAGTAGTTTTTAATTCAGGCCTTCTCTCGCCTGTTTCAACCTCGCCAGTTGCGCGCTGAGATCTTTCAAGCGTTTTCGATGCTCGTCGACGACCGCCGCCGGGGCGCGATCAACAAATGATTTGTTTTTCAATTTGTTCTCCGCTGTTCGCAGTTCGTTCTCGATTTTTGCCATTTCCTTATCCAGCCGCTCTCGTTCTCGTGCGCTGTCCGCTGCCGCGATGGCTAGAAATATCTCGCCGAGCGGTGTGACTGCCACTGGATTGCCCGCCGGGGCTTGATATTTGCGATCCAGCCTTACCTCTTCGGCATTCAACAGTCGGGTCAACGTCGGAAGCTGCCCAGAAATTAATTTCTCTTCGGTGCGTAAAATAAATCCTATCTTCTTGTTCGACGGCTGCTTGGATTCAGCACGAAGATTCCGCCCGGCCTGCACCGTTTGATAAATGGCCGAGACAAGCTCGCGTTTACCTGGAACATCGGTGACGTCGTCCAACGCAATCTTTTGCGGCGGGGCGGCAAATTGAATCGAACCCTTTCCAAAGCCCAGTAAGAACCACAGCTCTTCAGTAATGTGCGGCATAAAAGGATGAAGCAATCGCAATGTCGCCGAAAGCACGAAATCCATCGTCGCCAGCGTGCATTTCTTCTTCGCCTCGTCCTCGCTGAAAATTTCCGTCTTGGCCGTTTCGACAAACCAATCGCAATAATCGCTCCAAACAAAATCATAAAGCCGCTGTGCGACTGCGTTGAATTGATAATCGCGATACGCCGCGTCGATCGCATCGATCGTCTCGTTTAATCGCGAAAGTACCTCGATCGCATAGATCGACAGCTGCCTATTGTCGATCTTTGGCTCGGCGGAGCTCGGCCCATGCATTTGTCGCAAACGCGCGACATTCCAGAGCTTTGTGGCAAAATTGCGGCCTTCTTCGATTTGCTTTTCGTCGAACCGAATGTCCTGACCACTTGGCGCGATGCGCATCAGACCAAATCGCAAGCCGTCGGCGCCATATTTCTCAATCAACTCGAGAGGATCCGGCGAGTTGCCCAGCGACTTCGACATCTTTCGCCCGAGCTTGTCACGAATCAGGCCCGTAAAATAAACATGGCGAAAGGGAATATTGTTTTCATTGCGGTCGGATTTGCCCGGCTTGAACTCAAGCCCCGCGATAATCATGCGCGCCACCCAGAAGAAAATGATGTCCGGCGCAGTGACGAGCACGCTGGTTGGATAAAATTTCCTGCGCGTCTCTTCATCCATGGTTTGATAAGCCCATAGCCACGAGGAAAACCACGTATCGAGTGTATCGGGATCCTGGACCCAATTCTCCGGATCAGGCGGCGGCTCGACGCCGACGTAAATCTCTGACTCCTGACCTCTGACTTCTGACTTCTGTTTGCGATACCAGGCCGGTATCCGATGTCCCCACCACACCTGCCGACTGATGCACCAGTCGCGGATGTTCTCCAGCCACTGCGCGTAAACTTTTTCCCAATGCACGGGAAAGAAGCGGATCAGATGATCGCGCACAACGGCGAGCGCGTCTTTCGTTTTGGGATAACGCAGGAACCATTGCTCGCTGATGCGCGGCTCGATCGGCACATCACTGCGATCGCTGAACCCGATATTGTTTTCATACGGCTCCGCCTTCGCCAGCGCTCCCCTCGCCTGCAATATCTCTGCGGTTTTCTTGCGCGCTTCGAAGCGATCAAGCCCATCTAACTCCGGTTCTGCCGGACAATTGATTCGCCCATCCGCATGCAGGACATCGACAATCGGCAGGTTATGACGCTGGCCGATTTCGAAATCGAGCGCGTCGTGCGCGGGCGTGACCTTCAAAACGCCAGTGCCGAACTCCGGATCGATTGCGTCGTCGGCTACGATGGGAATTTTTTCGCGGGCGAGCGGGCGCCATGCGTGTTTGCCCAGGAGACTGACGTATCGCTCGTCGCCTGGATGAAAAGCCATCGCTGTGTCGGCCATGATCGTTTCCGGCCGCGTGGTTGCGACTTCGAGAAAACGACCCGGTTCTTCGACGATCTCATAGCGAACGAAATAGAGATTTCCTTTCTGCGGCTTGGAGACGACCTCCTCATCCGAGAGCGCGGTTTGCGCAGACGGATCCCAGTTGATCATCCGGCGACCGCGGTAGATCAGACCTTTGTTGTAAAGATCAACAAAAACTCTTTGGACTGCGCGCGCGTAATCCTCATCCAGAGTATAGCGTTGGCGCGACCAATCGCAGGAGCAACCGAGCCGCTTGAGTTGCTCGATGATGATGCCGCCGTGCTTATCCTGCCATTCCAGAACGCGCCGTAAAAATTCTTCGCGGCCAAGATCGTGGCGCGTTTTATTTTCAGTCCGCCTCAAATGTTTCTCGACTGCAGTTTGCGTCCCGATTCCAGCGTGATCTGTGCCCGGCAACCAAAGGACTTCAAAGCCCTGCATGCGCGCGCGACGACAGAGAATGTCCTGAATGGTGTTATTCAAAACGTGGCCGAGCGTGAGCACGCCCGTGATGTTCGGCGGCGGCATCACTATTGAGAACGGCGCCTTTGACGATTCAGAATTCACAACGAAATCGCCATCGTCAATCCAGCGTCGATACCATTTCGGTTCAACCGAATTTGGATCGTACCTTTTGGGGAGTTCAGCCATCGCGATCAATCATCCGAAAGCGTGGCGGGTTTGCAAGGGTAGGGTCGGCGCGCGGCGACGGACGGCGCAGGTCCCTACCACAAGGCACTTGCGGCTTCCCTTGAGAACCGTCACGTTCCCGCTGCATGAGCGACCCGCGACCCATCGGCGTTTTCGACTCCGGCATTGGCGGACTCACCGTCGTGAAGGCGCTGCGTGATTTGCTGCCAAATGAAGACATTTGTTATCTTGGCGACACAGCGCGTGTTCCTTACGGCCCGAAAAGCCCGGAAACCGTGCAGCGCTACGCCATGGAACTGGCGGAGATGCTGATGCGGAAAAACGCGAAGGTGCTGGTTGTTGCGTGTAACACGGTTTCATCAGTCGCGTTGCCGTTGTTAACAAAGAAATTTTCAGTGCCCGTGATTGGGGTGATCGAGCCGGGAGCGCGAGCTGCGTTGCAAGCGACACGCAACCGGCACATAGGCGTGATCGGAACGCGTGCGACGATTCGCAGCGGCGCGTATGAAAAGGCGCTGCGCGCGGCCGACAATAATGTGCGCGTGAGCAGTCGCGCATGCCCGTTGCTCGTCCCGTTAATCGAAGAAGGCTTGCTCGACGACGACGTGACGGATCGAATGATCATGCGCTATCTTGAGCCGCTACTTGCAGATGGGATCGACACGCTGGTGCTTGGTTGCACGCATTATCCTCTGCTCACAGGCGCGATCGCACGAATACTCAAGCGCCAAATCATGCTCGTCGATTCCGCGCAAAATTGTGCGCATGTTGTGGAAGAAATGCTGGATCGACAATCACTTCGCGCGGCCCGGCTAAATCGCGGTGAGCTACATGTCGCTCTGACGGACGCGGCCGATAATTTCCTCAACGTCGCCCGCGACGCGCTGCAGTTGAGCTTCGGCGAGATCGAGCTGCGATCTTTGCTGTAGATTTTGGCAGACTGTTGGCCACAAGATCATAGGAGTGGTCGATCATTTTTCGTAGCTCGGCATCAGGAATGCCGGTCTCAATCTCGACGGTGTTCCAGTGCTTCTTGTTCATGTGATAACCGGGCGTGACTTGCTCGTAACGATCACGGAGATCGAGCGCCAAATCAGGGTCGCATTTTAAGTTCACTGTGGTCGGCACTTCGTCGAGAGCTGCTAATGCGAACATTTTACCGCCGACCTTGAACACGAGAACATCGGGGCCGAATGGCGTGCCCTCAGTTGCGCGAGGTTTGCTCAGGCAGTATTCGCGGAACTGCGCGAGATACATCAGGCTATCCGTGCGCGCAGGATCGCCGCCAGGTCCTGAATCGCGACGCGCTCCTGTTTCATAGAATCGCGGTCACGTAACGTCACCGTGTCGCGCAAGCTCGCGTCTTTCTCACCGAGCGTTTCAAAATCGACCGTCGCGCCGAACGGCGTGCCGATTTCATCCTGGCGCCGATAACGTCGTCCAATCGCGCCACTCTCATCGTAGAACACATTCATGTGCGGACGCAGAAGATCGACAATCTCCTTTGCTTTTGCGACAAGCTGCTCCTTGTTTTTCAATAACGGAAACACTGCGCACTTGATCGGCGCAATGCGCGGATGGAAACGCAATACAAGTCGCGTTTCCATTTTGCCTTTTTCGTCGGGCGCTTCGTCTTCCGAGTACGCCTCGCAAATCAGGGCCAGCACTGTGCGATCGACGCCGGCGCTCGGCTCCACAACGTGCGGAATAAATCGTTGTTTCGTTTCCTCATCAAAATACTCGAGAGACTTCCCGCTGGCTTTCTGATGCTGGGACAAATCGTAATCGGTGCGATAAGCAACGCCTTCGAGCTCCTGCCGGCCGAAAGGAAAATCGTATTCGATGTCATAGGTTCCTGTCGAATAGAAGGCGCGCTCTTCGTCTGAAACGGTTTTCACGTGCAGTGTGTCGCGCGGGATCCCGATGTTTTCATAAAACTTGAGCCGCTGTTCCTTCCAATATTCGAGCAGTCTCATCCCCTCCTCAGCCCGACAAAAATATTCGAGTTCCATCTGCTCGAACTCGCGCGAGCGAAAAGTGAAATTTCGCGGATTAATTTCGTTCCGGAAGGCTTTGCCGATCTGCGCGATGCCGAAAGGCAACTTTTTCCGTGAGACTTCGAGCACGTTTTTAAACTGCACAAAAATGGACTGTGCGGTTTCCGGACGCAGATAAGTAATCGACGATTCATCTTCGGTCGCGCCCACATAGGTCTTAAACATCAAGTTGAACGGGCGCGACTCGGTTAAATCTTTGCTCCCGCAGTTGGGACATTGTCGCACGCCTTTCTTCTCGATCATCTGGTCGGCACGCAAACGGGCCTTGCAAACTCGGCAATCGACCATTGGATCGCTGAACGTGTCTTCGTGGCCGCTGGCTTTCCAAACGGCGCGGTTCATGAGAATCGAGCCGTCCATGCCGACAACGTCATCGCGCTCGTGCACCATGACCCGCCACCAGTAGTTTTTCAGATTGCGCTTTAATTCGACGCCGAGCGGGCCGTAGTCCCAGAGACCATTCAGACCGCCATAGATTTCACTCGATTGGAAAATGAAGCCGCGCCGTTTACAGAGGCTGACGATCTTCTCCATGCGCTGGGCGTCGGTCGGCGTGGTCATCGGAAAATATCCACAGATTTCGCAGATTTACGCAGATTTATCCAGAGAAACAGTTTCAGAGCCTCGCTCCAATCTGTGAAATCTGTGTAAATCTGTTGACCAATTCGATTCAGGTTTGCGGTTCGATTTCGATTTCGGTCTTTACCGAGTTCGCAATAAAACATTGCTCATGCGCGGCATGATTCATTTCGTCGAGTTCTTGCGACGTGGGTTGTTTATCGCCGGAGAATTTGAGTCGCGGCCTTAATGTGACGCGTGTAATCGCTAATTTACCCTCGGCGTTCTTTTCCATGTGGCCGGTTGCTTCATCGACGTATTCATCAAGCACGAACTTCTTTTTGGCCGCGATGGCAAGGAACGTGAGCATGTGGCAGCTCGAAAGCGATGCCACAAATGCTTCCTCCGGGTCGACCAGGTTTGGATTGCCGAGATAGGCGGGAGCAGCCGATGCCTGCATCTCGTGTCCGCCGTCGAATTTCCAAGTGTGATCCCGTGAATATTTCTGGTATTCGAAGGGCTTATCGCCGCGTTTCCAAGTGAGAGTGATTTTGTGTTCAGACATGTCCTCTAGATAAAATGCGACGCCGCGCAGGGCAACCCCGAAGGCTTTCGGGGGGGCCCTACAATTCCTGTGCTCCGCTTGCGCTCCCCGGCGCGCTCTTTATTTTGTCGGCTTCTGAAAACTCGCGCGATTAGCTCAGTGGTAGAGCACTTGCTTCACACGCAAGGGGTCGCTGGTTCGATACCAGCATCGCGCACCAGATTTTTCGTTTCACAGTGCGGAGAGTAAGCCCGCAAACTCTTATGGTCCTCATTCAAGAAGTTCTCGAAATCGTAAAAAAACGTAATCCCAACGAGCCTGAGTTTCTTCAGGCAGTGACCGAAGTGTTGGAATCGATCCGGCCGGTGATCCAGCGCAGCAAGAAGTGTCGAGACGGCAAGATTCTTGAGCGTCTGGTCGAACCGGAGCGAATGATTCAGTTTCGGGTTCCCTGGATCGACGATAAAGGGCAAATCCAAGTAAACCGAGGGTTTCGCGTCCAGATGAACAGCGCCCTTGGTCCGTACAAGGGCGGCTTGCGTTTTCATCCCACCGTCTGTGCCAGCATCATCAAGTTCCTTGCGTTCGAGCAAGTTTTTAAAAACTCGCTAACGGGTCTGCCAATGGGTGGCGGCAAGGGCGGCTCCGACTTTGACCCAAAGGGGAAATCCGACACAGAGGTCATGCGGTTTTGCCAATCGTTTATGACCGAGCTGTTCCGTCACGTTGGTCCGCATACCGACGTGCCTGCGGGCGACATCGGCGTGGGCGCTCGCGAAATCGGGTATCTCTTCGGCCAATACAAACGGCTGGCGAACGAATTCACCGGTGTGCTAACCGGAAAAGGGCTCAGTTGGGGCGGGTCGCTGATTCGCCCAGAGGCGACCGGCTACGGCGCAGTGTATTTTGCGCAGGAAATGCTCAAAACGCGCGGTGAAGCTATTGAAGGTAAAGTTTGCACGGTATCAGGCGCCGGTAATGCTGCGCAATTTACAGTGGAGAAATTAATCCAGTGCGGCGCAAAGCCTCTGACCATGTCCGACTCCAGCGGCTTAATTTACGACAAGAACGGCATCGATGAAGAAAAGCTCGCCTGGGTCAAAAGTATCAAGAACGTGCGGCGCGGGCGCATCAGCGAATACGCCAAAAAATTCCGCGGCTCCAAATATCTGGCCGGGCAGCGGCCGTGGGGAATCAAGTGCGATTGCGCGTTTCCATGTGCGACGCAGAATGAGATCTCTGTTGAAGACGCACGGAAATTAGTCGAGAACGGTTGCTATTTGGTCTCCGAAGCGGCCAACATGCCGAGCGTACCAGCTGCTGTTGATCTTTTCCTGGAGAAAAAAATCTTATTCGGCCCCGGTAAAGCGGCGAATGCCGGAGGCGTAGCCACGTCGGGTCTCGAGATGAGCCAAAACTCCATGCGTTTGCCGTGGCCGCGCGAAGAAGTCGATTCCCGGTTGCGTCACATCATGTCCACCATCTTCAAAAACGCGTGGGACACCGCGGAGGAGTACGGACAACCGGGTAATCTTGTCGTGGGCGCCAACATCGCCGGCTTTGTAAAAGTCGCTGATGCGATGCTCGACCAAGGGGTCGTGTAATCGCTTCGCGGTGAGGCCCTTTTTTGACTCGCGCCAACACTGTTTCGATCAAGACAGGCGCGTGAAAGCTGTTCGTAATCCGTATAATGAGTGTTATGAAAACAAACCTTGTTGATTATGCGGAGGCAAAAACAGTTTCCGCGGAGCGTGCGACAAAAACTAAACTGAGATGGCCACTAATAGTATTGGTTTTGATCTCCGCCGCGCTCGGTGCAGGTGGGTGCGAAGGGTATTATAGCGCCTCCCCGGGCTACGGGCCGTATTATGGTGGACCGAATTACGGCGGACCTTATTATGGAGGAGGTTATCCGGGCTCCGTTACGGTCGAGGTTGGCGATCGCCCTTATTACGTTCACGGCCCTGGTTATTACGTAGGCCACACCTATTACGTTTGGAGGCCAGGACATTGGGCTTGGCGACACGGTCAGAGAGTGTGGATCCGTGGTCACTACGTCGTGCGAGGCTACTGACCTTGTAGCTCGCGCAGGTGCGCTGGGTTAGAGCTAAGTAGGAATACGGCCGCCAGCGCTCCGGAGTAGGCATCTCAGCTCATTAGGCGACCGGGGACCGGAGCAGTGGGTTCTTAGACGAGCGGCTGAGCCAGGCCCCAGCGCGCCAAACGGAAACGCAGCGCCGTTGCTAGGCAACCTAGTCCGTAGCGCACGCTTCTCCGGAAATTGATCGATGACGCCTCGGGCATGTAGCGAGCTGGGCATGTCACTTCACCGATGGCGCAGCCGAGAGCAATGATTTGCGCGAGGATCTGATTGTCGAAAACAAAATCATTGGAGTTCGAGTCAAGTGGCAGCCGTTCCAACAATTCGCGCGAGAAGGCGCGATAACCAGTGTGGTATTCCGAGAGCTTCGCGCCGATGAGAAGATTCTCTACAAAAGTCAGGAACCGGTTTGAGACGTATTTCCACCAGGGCATGCCGCCGCGCAGCGCGCCTCCGCCAAGAATACGCGAAGCGAGCACGCAAGGGTACAGACCACTAGCCACTAGAGCCGCCATCGCTGGAATCAACTGCGGTGTGTACTGATAGTCGGGATGAATCATAATGATGATGTCCGCGCCTGCGGCGAGTGCGAGCCGGTAACAAGTCTTTTGGTTCGCGCCGTAACCGCGATTCTCCGGATGCACCTCCACTTGCACGTTTGGCAGGGTGCGCGCAATCGCCACCGTCTCATCGTGACTGGCGTCGTCCACCACGATGACGACATCGACAATGCCATGCGCCATGACTTCATCGTAAGTCTGGCGCAATGTGCGCGCGGCGTTATACGCCGGCATCACTACCACAATTTTCTGGCCGTTTAGCATCGTCGTAGTCGAATATCCATTGGATCGTCACGTTGCAACCTCAATGACTATTTTTTACCATCCATGCTGCCTCGAATATTCGAGCCCCGGCCATCCCGAACGTCCGGAGCGCATAGCTCGCACCGCGCCACTGACAAAGGACCAGCATGCTGAATGGGAATGGCGCGAGCCGGTCCCGGCGACGGACGATGAATTGTTGCGCGCGCATTCGCGTGAGCATATCGAACGCGTCGCAAAACGGCGCGAAGATTTTGATCTCGATACGCCCTATTATCCGAGTATCGAGGCATACGCGCGACAATCGGCCGGCGCCGCGATTGAGGCAGCGCGTATGGCGTTGCGTGGCGAACCCACGTTTAGCCTGATGCGACCACCCGGACATCATGCCATGCGAGATCGCGCGATGGGTTTCTGTTATTTCAACAATGTTGCCATCGCTACGCTTGATGCATTGGAAAACGGTGCTCAACGCATTGCGATTTGGGATTTTGATGGACATCATGGCAACGGAACCGAGGCAATCGTGGCGCACAATCGGCGAATTCAATTCGCGTCGATCCATCAATATCCGGCGTATCCGGGAACCGGCGCGAAATCGTTCGCCAACGTCGATAATTATCCCGTCGCTCCTTTCACGCCTCGGAATGAGTGCGTCAGCATTGCAAAGCAGTCGCTGGAAAAGCTAATTACGTTTAAGCCCGATCTGCTACTTGTTTCCGCCGGCTTCGACGCCTACGCGCGCGATCCGCTGTTACAATTAACGCTCGAGCGCCAAGACTTCGCGGCATTCGGCGAGTGGTTGAGTAAAATCGACATTCCGGTCGCTGTTGCTCTCGAAGGCGGTTACAGCAACGACTTGCCTGGATTGATCGATGCGTTTTTAACGGCCTGGCAGAGTTAGCGCCACAGATTTACACGGCTGCAACACAGATGAATTTCTAAATCCGTGAGAATCCGTGTTAATCCGTGGCTGATTTCTTATTTCGCGCTCCAATTCGGCCGCCGCGTTTTCGATTTCGATGTAGCCGTATTGGTGGGCTCTGGCTTTCACCGCAAGCAGACCGCATCGATGAACGCTTTTAAAATCGCCGTAAGGAAATTTGTATCTTCGCTTCGTATTCTCGGGGTATCGTTCATCAATGCCGAGGTGCCATTTTGCATACTCACCGAATCCATGGAGACGGATAAATTCATTCTCTTGATCTGCCGAAGGCCGATCTCCACTCCACGCGCCTTTGCGGTCCGCGATAACATGTCCGTCGTTAATGAGTCGCGCTGCGAACGCGAAGGCATCTGCGTTTAACTTGATGCTCCCGCGCGACTGAGCGAAAGCATCGCCGATCGAACAGAGAAGAACTCCAACTGCGGCGAAACTGACAACTGCAAGTTTCGAGATGGCTGACTTCATCAACTCGGCCGGAAACGTTTGCCTCAGACGCGGAAGTGGCAAACAGTATTCGCTCCAGCGGGCCGTAGCACAGCTTGGTAGTGCGCTTGAATGGGGTTCAAGAGGTCGCGGGTTCAAATCCCGCCGGCCCGAGAAATTTTTGAGCCACGGATTAACACGAATGAAACACAGATTATGCGTGGTGAAAATACAAATTTGTCCGTGTAAATCTGTGTTCATCTGTGGCTGAATGCTCAGCGCTGGAATTGTCGGACTGCCGAACGTCGGGAAATCGACGCTTTTCAACGCGGTCACCCGCACTCACAAAGCGCCAGCAGAAAATTATCCGTTCTGCACGATCGATCCGAACGTCGGAGTCGTCACGGTGCCCGATCCGCGGCTGGAAAAAATCGCAGAGATTTCCCACTCAAAAAAAATCACGCCAACCGCGATCGAGTTCGTCGATATCGCCGGCCTGGTCAAAGGAGCAAGCGCGGGCGAAGGCTTGGGAAACCAGTTTCTCCATCACATTCGCGAAGTGGACGCGATCGTGCAGGTCGTGCGCTGTTTCGAAAATCCGGACGTTCATCACGTCAGCGCCACGATTGATCCGATTCGAGACATCGAAGTGATTAATACAGAGCTCGTGCTCGCGGACTTGGCATCTTTGCAGAGGAGGCATGACCGATTACAGAAACAGCTGCATGCCGGTGACAAAACGGCAAAGATCGAAAACGCAGTCATCGAAAACCTCTCCCCGCATCTCGACGCCGGGAAGCCGGCGATCACTGCAGAATTGACCCCGGAAGAAAAGGCAATCGCGCGCGGATTTTTTTTACTCACATCAAAGCCAACCATTTTCGCGTGCAACGTGGCGGAATCCGATTTAGCGGCGATTTCGACTGGCGATCAAGGAAGTGCTGCCGCACGACACCGCGAGCTTGTCCAAGATTACGCGCGTCATCACTTTGCCACGGAAGCGATCGTGCTTAGCGCACAGATCGAGAGCGAACTCGTCGATCTCAGCGAGCAGGAGGCGCTGGAATATTTACGAAACCTTGGCGTGGACGACAGCGGTGTGCATGCGCTCATTCGCGCGGCCTATCATCTGCTCGGTTTGCGCACGTTTTTTACCACCGGCGAAAAGGAGACGCGGGCGTGGACAATTCATGAGGGCGAGAAAGCGCCCACGGCCGCAGGAGCCGTTCACTCAGATTTCGAGCGCGGCTTTATTGCCGCAGAAACGATCCACTACGACGATCTGGCCGCACTCGGTTCTTTCGCGAAGGCCCGCGAGGCCGGCAAACTGCGGCTGGAGGGAAAAGACTACGTAGTGCGCGATGGCGACGTGATTTTGTTCCGGTTCAATGTCTGATTGAATGTGGTCGCGGCCTCGGCGCCGCGAGAATCCGGGACACTGAGGTCCCTCCCACATTACGCCGCGTCGTACAGAATCCGGCCGCAATTTTCGCAGTTAACGATTTCTTTTCCCGCTTTGACTTGCGACGCGGTCGCAGTCGTCACTTTCATGTGGCAGCCCGTACAAACGCCATGCTCGATGGCAACAATAGCCGCATCGCCTTTGCTTTGGAAGAGGCGTTCGAAGCGAGCGAGCAAATCCTCATCGATTTTTCCGGCCAGCTCGGATCGCTCCGTCGTTAATCCTTGTAGCTGGGATTCCAAAGCTTTCGATTTATCCTCGAGGTCAGCTGTTTGTCGGGTGATCGAGTCTTTGGCCGCAGCTGCTTTCTTTTCTTCTTCAGCAAGATCCGCCTTCACCTTGTCGGCTAGCACCATCAATTCGAGCTCCTCGTCCTCTATTTTTTGAATTTCATTTTCATACCGCTCGATCTCGTGCCCGATTGCCTGGAATTCGTCGTTCTTGCGCGTCTGATATTGCTGGGTCTTGAGCCGTGCGATCGTCTCGGCGCGAGTCCCCACGTCCAGCTCAAGTTTCTTGCGGTCCATTTCGACCTGTCGCGCTCTTTGCTTGAGGACTTCCACGCTCGCCCTGCTTGCTGCCAATTGCGCTTCCAGGCTCTTGCGCCGTAGCGGCACGGTCTCGATTTCGGTGCGAATCTGTCTGATCCTTTGTTCGCGATCTTGGAGAATGAGCAGTTGTTCCAATTCGGAATGCACGTGCGCTGAAGTTATTGACTCGGCGGAGCGGCGTCAATCACTGCACGACAGGCGCAATTTGATCGAAGGCATCGAGGACTTGCTCTGGTCGCGAGCGCACGGCGATGTTCTCCGTGAGATTGACCCAGCGAACCATGCCGCTGGAATCAATCAAAAACTCGGCGGGCCGGGCAATGTCCGCGCCTTTAGGTGCTGCGCCGGGATGCAACACATCGTAACGGCGAATAACTTCTGCCCTGGGATCGGAAAGCAGCGGGAAACTGTAGCGGAGTTTTTGCGATTGCCGCCGATTAATCTCAGGCGGATCAACGCTGATGCCGACAATGCGGGTCCCGCGCGCATCAAAATCAGAAAGCCGGTGCTGAAAACTCCGCAACTCGGAGTTGCAGAGCGGTCACCAAAAGCCGCGATAAAAAATCAGCACAACAGCTTTTGAGCCGGAAAGCAAATCCGCGAGGGCGACTGATCTTCCATTTGGATCGACCAACGTGAATTCCGGCGCCTTTTCCCCAACGCGCGGCGCGTGAGATGAGAGCGGAACCTGGCGCAGAACGTAAAAAATCTCGTAGGCGAAAAATGCAAAGAGGAGAAAGCTGATCGTTACGAAGATCGAGCCGAAAATTTTGCCACGATAAACTTGCGGTCGCCCAAACGCGCGGAACAAACCGACGAGCAGCAACGCGGCGCCGATGGCGAAAAGCAAAAGATTCGCCCACGGGAAATCGCGCGTGATCGGAAATTGCGCGAAGAACTCGTAAGAAAACAATCCGCCGACGGCGACAATGAAGCCGAGCCAGATCGGCCAATTCCATCTCCGCTTCATGTCGATCCAATCGACTCGCTGCGCTCACTCAGGACAGGCCTTGCGGAAGCCATTCCCAGGATCCAGCGATAGAGCACGAAGGCGATGATCACGAAAGCCGCGCCGCCGATGATGATCCCGGCCGTTTCGTACGCCGGTCCGACCAGGGAGAGCGGCGCATCCTTCCCGGAGAATACCACGATTGCCGATATGACGACACCGATAATGCCCTCGCCAACGATCAAGCCTGACGCGAGCAGCACCCCAAGCTGCTTTGTTGCCTCCGGTTTTGGTGTGCGATCGGCGCGTCTGTCGAAAAACCACCCGACGATCGCGCCGACCACAATCATCAGTGTGCTTTGCGTGGGCAGATAAATTCCAAGCCCGACCGCCAACGGCGGAACATGCATGTGTTTCGTCGTGCGACGGAGGATCTCGTCGAGCAGAATAATTCCAACGCCGATCATGCCGCCGATTCGAATCAGACTCCAATCGATGTCGCCAGAGATCACGCCTTTGCCGAGTGACGAGATCAGGCCCGCTTGCGGCGCCGGAAGTGGATGCGGACGCAAATCCGCACCCGGCGCGCCCACGAAACCGTAAGCGTGATTTACGAGATCGAGCACTGGTGGAATCACAAACGCGCCCGCGATCACACCGATGACGAGCGCGACCTGCTGCTTCCATGGCGTGGCATCGACAAGCTGGCCGGTCTTCAGATCCTGGAGGTTGTTGTTCGCAATCGCCGCCACATTGAAGACTACCGCCGTTGTGAACAGCGCGAACGCAATCAGCGCTTTGCCCGCATCCGGACCGACGTACGGTTTGACTCCCATCACCAGAAGCAAGGCGGCGCCGATCACGACCAAAATTCCGATGCCGGAGAGCGGACTGTTGGAGGAACCAATCAGCCCGGCCATGTAACCGCACACCGCGGAAACGAAAAAGCTCATCAACACGATGTAAGTCACGCCGCCAATAATGAGCGTCGGCAAATGCGCGCCCAGACCGCTTGAGGTCCCGAAATAGCCGAGTAACCAACCGATCGGCAGCATGCAGACCAACGTCACGACGCCGACAATGCCGATCGGGATATCGCGTTCAGTAATTGGCAGCGTGTCGGCCTTGCCCGCTTTGCGCGCGCGCGATGCAGCCATCGCGCTGGTGAGACCGCGCGCGACTGGCTTTACCAATTTGAGCAATGTCCAAATCGCCGAAACGCCGATCGCGCCCGCGCCAACAAAACGAACTTTCGTGCTCCAGGTTTTTTGCGCGAGCGTGACCGCGGCCGTCGTGACATCCCCGGCCATCGCCGAAAAATGTGGCACGCCCCAGCCCCAGCCGATGAAGGCACCGATCAGCATCGCGATACCAACCGAAAGACCGACCAAATGTCCGATCCCGAGAAGCGCGAATGACAAAAAGAAATCGTAACCGCTCACCGCGCCGCGTCGGCCGATGCGAAAAGTTTGTGCGACGTCCGCCGCGAAAACTTGCGTTGCCACAATCACTGCGAACACCGCCGATACGATCGATCCCCACAGCACCGCGAGTAGACCAGCGCGACCGTGTTCGATATCGTGCGCATGCTCGGAATCGCCACTGCTGCCGACCTTGAGGACCTCAGCGCACGCGACGCCTTCCGGATATGGCAAATCCGAAGTTGTCACTAGCGCGCGCCGCAGCGGAATTGAATACATCACACCGAGAATTCCACCGAGCGCGCAGATCCAAAACGACGTCCAGAACGGAAAATCGGTCCAATAACCGATCATAATCAAACCCGGCAGAACGAAAATGATCGACGAGAGAGTGCCCGCCGCCGACGCGACTGTCTGCACGATGTTGTTTTCCTGAACGGTCGCATCGCGAAACCCGCGCAGGATCGCCATTGAAATCACCGCCGCAGGAATCGACGTCGAAAAGGTGAGGCCAGCCTTAAGGCCGAAGTACACGTTGGCCGCCGTGAACACGAGCGTGATGACGATTCCTATGATCAGTCCGCGAATGGTAAGTTCGGCGCGCATATTTGCGTGGGATTGTGTAGTGCGGCCGTTCCGGCTTCAAGCACGACTTAAGGAGCACTGGTGCTACGCGCTTCCGGTGTTCGCGTTAAGAGCGCATTGATGATTTCTGCAGCCAGGTTAGGAAGCGACTTACTATCGTGATTGTCGAGCAGGATAACGGTCCAAGTGCGATCGAGAAATAAAGTCATGCAGCTGTGAAAGCCGGGGAGATCGCCCGAGTGTGATGCAAGCAACAGGTTGGCGCTGTTTGGGGCCGGTTGTGCATCATAGTCGCTTGCGAGAAAAGTGCGAAGTTGAGTCGGATTAGTCCGTCCCACGTGCCAGCCGAAGGAGTAGCCAAACGGCCGGATCGCAAATATCTCGTTGGTCGCTTTCTCGCCCAGCACTCGCCCAGCAAGGAGTTCTCCGCGCCATCGCCAGAGATCTCGCACGGTGGAGTACACGGCACCAGACTAAAACGCGACCGACCAGTCGATGTATGGCGCCTTTATTTGCTGACCGTTTTCGACGACGTACGCTGTGGCCAACCGAGGCACAATCGCGCGCGGTCCGCTGATACCCGTATCCGTCAGGCCGGCGCGAGCGGTCAGCCGCCGAAGTCCATCCGCGTAGGTCTCGCCGGTCACCCGCTCGTAGAGCGCACCTAAGATTAAGTAACCGCAGTTGCTGTATTTGAACTGGGTGCTGGGCGTGAACTCAATCGCGTTGCTGCAGTATTTACTAATTACCTCCTGAGGCGTGGCTGGTTCTTTCACGATCTGCATGATGTCAGATCTGTGGACCAAGTCCGGCACGCCAGCTGAGTGCCCCAGCAATTGGCGGATGGTAACGGCGTCTCCTACGTCGCGCCGATACTCCGGCAAATAGACCGACAAAGTAGCATCGAGATTGAGGCGCCCTTTCTGCGCGAGTTCTAAAACAAGCGCGGCGGTAAACTGCTTCGTCAACGAGCCAATCTGGAAGCGCGTTGCAGGAGTGTTGGCGATTTTCCATGTCTCGTCGGCCAGACCAAATGCTCTTTCATAAACAACCGCGTCCCCGTATCCGACTAGCGCAGATCCCGAGAACTTACCATTCCGGTGGTACTGAGAAGGATTTGTGCGATCTTATTCTTGGATGACGAGGCGGCGGTGCATGAGCATAGAATTGCCGTGAGAAAGCCAGCTCCGGCAGCTTTAAAAACCGTCGCCGCAGACCGACTCCGAAACATCGAAAGTGATTAATAACGCTCCACGGGCGAGCGTTTGCCTTCTTCGATACTGCGGATGGCTGCGCGTTCTTCACCGAGAACAGCCAGGCGCAGGTCCCAGATTTCGCTGTCAACCTTGCGAAACGCGGCTTCGGAGAATTGGTCGGGTGGCGTAAGATTCTTCTTAAAACGTGCCACGCTCTTCAGGGCGCGATCAATCTGCTTGTGCGGCAATGTGCCCAGAATCCGGTGAACATTCTCGATCTCGGGAATGCGGTGGCAAATCATGGCGAGATCATTTCCGGCGGCAATGACGAGACGAATAGTGTCCTCGAGTTGGTATCCGGTGAGAATCGCACCCATATCGAGGTCGTCGGTCATGATGAGACCATCGAAGCCAAGTTCATTGCGCAACAAATCGGTGATGATACGCCGCGACAATGTGGCCGGCGTTTTCTTCGACTCAAAACATGGATACCAGCCATGGCAAATCATCATGCTGTCCACGTCGTCAACGAATTTGCGAAAGACGGCCAGTTCGTTTTGATCAAGTTGTTCGCGGGTGCGATCGATTCGCGGCAATTGGTAGTGAGCATCGGAAGTCGCAGCCGAGTAACCAGGGAAATGTTTGCCGCAGCTCGCAATCCCCTGCCCTCTCATCGCTTCGTTAAATGCGGCAGCATTGCGCACCACTTGCTCGACCGTTTTCCCATAGCAACGGCCGCGCAATGAATTGTCGGCGTCGTCATCAAAGGAAATGTCGAGGACGGGACACAAATCCAAATTGAATCCGAAGAGGCGCAGCAAACGCCCGGTAATGTCGCCGTGGCGCCGGATCAATTCGATATCGTCTTTGTCGCGCAATTGTTGCGCGTTCGGCGGCTCGTTGCCGATCAGACGCAATCGCGAAACGCGACCGCCCTCCTGATCGATGGTGATGATGGGCTCGACTTCGCTCAGGTCGCGCAAATCGTCGATGAGCTTCCGGAGTTGCGCGGCGCTTTCGATATTTCGGCCGAAAAGAATGAACGCGCCCGGTTGCACTTTACGGAAAAGCCGGGCCGTCGCTGGCTCGAGCTCTTTTCCGGGCACACCGGTCATGATGAGTTGACCGAGCGAATCGCCTTTCATAGCTTTCAACCTAGATGTCGCGTCCGTCTGGCGCAAAAATCCACGGCAAATTGCCCGTATTCAAGGCTGTCGTTCTGAGCGAAGCGAAGAATCTCAGATCAGAGATGTTTCGCTTCGCTCAACATGACAAAAAGAAAGGTCATTGAGCATTGAAAAAGATCGGCATTTACGGCGGCTCATTCGATCCCATTCATCACGGACATCTGATCTTGGCCCGGGAAGCGCGCGAGGCTTTGGATCTGGAGAAAGTAATTTTTGTTCCTGCCGCGGTGTCGCCGTTTAAAGAGCGCGCCGCGGCAGCGAGCGGCGATATGCGATTAAAGATGTTGCAGGCCGCGATCGAAAGTGAAGAGGGATTTGCAATTGACGATTGCGAGCTGCGGCGGCCGCCGCCATCGTGGACCATCGATACGGTGTTGGAAATTCGGAAACGCGAGACCGACTCCGAGATTTATCTCCTCATCGGCGAAGATAACGTGGCGGCGCTGGACCGTTGGCGGCGGTTCGACGAGTTAAAGAAAATGGTGCGCTTTGTGGTGCTTGATCGCACGGGCTCACAAACGCGACGCAATTACGAGGTCGTGCTCCGGAAGATCGACATCTCAGCCACGGACATCAGAAAGAGAGTTGCGCACGGACAATCGATTCGTTATCTCGTACCGCCAGCCGTGGAAGAAATTATTGAGCGCGAACAACTTTATCGGGAGCAATCGAAATAACGCCAGAAACCCTAGCAAAGACTTGCGCAGAACTCGCCTCGAACAAAAAGGCCGAGGACATCGTTGTGCTGGACTTGCGCGATATCTCAACATTTACAGATTTTTTTGTGATCTGCTCCGGTACGTCTGAGCCTCAGCTGAAAGCGATTGCAAACGAAATCGAAACGCGCTTGCGCGAAGAACATTCGCTTCGACCAGTAGCGATCGACGGATTTCCTGCCAGCCAATGGATCGTGCTCGATTACCTGCAAGTGGTTGTCCACATTTTTCACCAAGACAAGCGCGCCTTCTACAGTTTGGAAGATTTATGGGGCGACGCGCCCCGGATAGAATGGGAAGCGGCAGCGGCACGATGAGGGTCGCTCGTGGCATGCAGCCACTTCGATCAACCTCGCCGGTTGATCAACATTGAGAACCAAATGCCGATTCGCTGCGCTGGTTTGGCGGACAAGGTCGCCGAATTATTTCGGCGAGGGCCTGGGCGGCGGCGTAGGTTTCGGTGCAGCCTGCGGGGCAGGCCCTGAAGCTTGCGGAGCAGGTGTCGGAGGCGGTTTAACGTCCAGCAGTTCTACTTCAAAAATCAGAGTCGCATTCGGAGCGATGTCCGGACCGACGGACCGCTCGCCATATGCCAGGTTCGACGGGACGAACAACTGATATTTTGATCCGACCTTCATCAGTTGAACGGCTTCCGTCCATCCCTTGATCACGCCATTAAGTGGGAAGGTGGCCGGTTGGCCGCGCTTGTATGAACTGTCGAACTCCGTGCCGTCAATCAGCGTGCCGCGATAATTTACTGTCACCATGTCAGTCGCCTTGGGTTGCGGTCCTGTTCCCTCTTTAACGGCTTTATATTGCAACCCGCTGGCAGTGGTTTTTACCCCTTCTTTCTTTTTGTTTTCCTCGAGGAACTTCGCGCCGTCCGTCTTATTTTTCTCTCCGGTTGCCTTCTGTTTTTGTTCCATATCTTTCTCGAATTGCGCCATGACGTCTTTGACTTGGTCCTGTGTGAGCTGCGGCTTGCCAGCAATCGCATCTTTGATGCCCGCAGCCAGCACATCGGTATTGATGTCTACCTTCTGGCGGCTCAGGTTCAATCCGATATTCATGCCGATGCTATAGCTGACCTTGTCCTTCTGGTCTTTTAGTTGCGGTGATTTCTCTTGCCCGAACAAAGGCAATGCAAGTAAGGATGCGCTGACAATAAGAATAAAACGTTTCATAAGATGGTTTTTTCCGCGCCGCTTTAATTAAATTAATCGCCGCAGAAAGCCGCACGCTAATGGATAAATGTCGCCCGTCAAGAAAACAGCGTTGCTGGCTGCCGAGTGGCTTTTGTTTTCTAGCCGGATGGCTCGTTGCCGCCACAATTGCGCTCTGGCCGCACATATCGTGCGCCATCGCGCTCTCGCATGGCGACATTCTGAGAATCGGAAAAAGAGTTTGGCAAAATGAATGCAATGGAACTATTTCCGGACTCACTGCATGGAACCAAGGCGAAGACTTCGCATCGCTGGGCATCGGCCATTTCATTTGGTATCCGAAGGAACGGCGCGGTCCTTTCGACGAAAGTTTCCCCAAACTCGTAAGCTTCATTTCAAAGCGCGGCGCCAAATTGCCAACATTACTCTTGACGAGCGGCGAACAGCCATGTCCTTGGAATTCGCGTGCCGAGTTTCTTCGAGCGCAACACACACCGGAGATGAATCAGTTACGCCAGTTTCTTGCCGATACGATCGATCTTCAGGCTGAATTCCTTATTGCGCGGTTGGAGGGCGCGCTGCCTAAAATGCTGGCCGAAGCGGCGCCTGCCGATCGAGCAAACGTACAGCAACAGTTCGAGCGCCTGGCGAGGACATCACAGGGATGTTTCGCCCTTGTCGATTACGTAAATTTCAAAGGGGAAGGCGTCCTGCACACGGAGCGTTATCAAGGCCAGGGATGGGGTTTGCTTCAAGTCCTCGAAGCGATGCACGGCACTTCCGACGCCGGTGCGGTTGATGAATTCGTCCGCGCAGCGAAGGCGACCCTGATTCGACGCGTGCACAATGCGCCTGCCGAACGTCATGAATCACGGTGGTTATCGGGTTGGCTTCGGCGCGTGAACGGCTACAGTGGCGGCTAATCCATGCGACCAAAACTTCGCATACTGCTTTTCGGCATTTTACTGGCTGTTCTTACCAGTGCGGTCAACGGTCAGTTCCGTCTCTTTGGACCAAAGCCCACGCCAAAACCAATGCGCAAAGCGTCGGAGCTTATCAGCAGGCAAGCGCCGTTGAAGGTGAATCAATCTATACTTAAACAGGCGACGCCGGACAATACACACATCGTCGTCTCGATTCCAAAGCAGCGCGCTTACCTGATGATCGACGACCAAGTCGTGGCCGATGGTCCAATCTCGTCCGGCAAACGCGGACACGAGTCGCCAACAGGGCATCTGCACGTGCTTGAGAAAGACCCGAATCACCATTCCAATCTGTACGGCGAATTTGTGGACTCTTCGGGCCGCGTAGTACGCGCTGGAGTCAGTGCCCGGATCGATTCAGCTCCGAGCGGCACGCACTTCGCCGGCGCGCCGATGAGATGGTTCCTGCGTTTGACCGAGGAAGGCGTGGGCATGCACGTGGGAATTTTGCCCGGCTACCCCGCTTCGCATGGCTGCATCCGCCAATCGGCCGACGGCGCAAAATTATTTTACGACTACGCGAAGGTCGGAACGCCCGTGGATGTGGGCGACTACTGACGAACCGTCCGATGGTAGGGACGCCGCGCCGCGGCGTCCGGTCGGCGCTGCGCGCCGACCCTAACCGAGTGAAAGCATCTTCCGCCGCAAAAGGTCGAGTCCGGCTTGGGCAGCTAATTGTTTGAATGTCTCCCGATCAGCGGGAAAAAAGAACTTTTTCGCGATCGTTTCCGACGCTGCCGAGGCCAGGGCAACGTAAACTGTTCCAATTGGCTTTTCCGGCGACCCACCGGTTGGCCCGGCAATTCCAGTTGTTGCGAGTGCATAGTCAGATCCTGTACAGGCACCGGCACGTTCGGCCAACGCGCGCGCGACTGGCTCACTCACGGCACCGTGCGTTTCGATGAGCTTTGGATCGACATCCAACATGTCAGTCTTTGCTCGATTCGCGTAACAAACGTAGCCAGCCACAAAGACGCGCGAGGCGCCGGGTACGTTCGTGACGCGGTTCGCAATCAATCCGCCAGTACACGATTCTGCGGTTGCCAGCGTTTGATTGCGTTTTGTGAGCAGTTTGACGATTACTTCTTCCAGGGTTTCATCCGCTGTAGAGAAGATCGAGACTCTCAAGCTTGATTGAATGATGGCATCCGCCTGCTTGATCGCTCTTGGTTCTCCGACGATGCGCACTTCGACCTCGCCCGGGCGCGCACAATAACCGAGCTCAATTCCCGGAATCGTGAGAATCTTTTCGCCGATTGTTTCCTCAACCAGCGACTCGCCCACTCCGGCGATCCTGTAAAGCCGCCGCTCCACTGAGAGCGGTGCGCGAACAATCGAGTGCAGGATCGGCAGCACGAACTTCCTAAACATTGGCTGCAGTTCGCGCGGCGGGCCTGGCATTACAAAAACGTGCGGGGACGGAATACGCGGATTGATGTTCGCCTTCAAATATAATCCGGGTGCGCTTCCGTTTTCGTTTGGAAGAACCTGCGCGCCGACTGGGACATCGGTCTGACGGACAATGCCCGCAGCCCATTTGATTCCGCGAATTTTAAGTTTTTGCCGCAGCGAAGCCAATAATTGCGCGTCTTGATGCAGTTCTAACCCGAGCGAATCAGCAACCATCTCTCGCGTGATGTCGTCGCTGGTTGGACCCAGGCCGCCGGTCACAAAGAGAATTTCACAACGTGGAAATAATTCGGCCAGCGTATGCCGGATTGCCTCCGTGTCCGGCACCGTGCGCCGCTCCTCGATGCGCAAACCCAACGGAAAAATCTCGCGCGCTATGAAGGTAAGATGGGCGTCTTGAACATCGCCGAGCAAAAGCTCGGTGCCGGTGTTGATGAGGGCTGCGCGCATGACAGACTGGACAATCAACGCACAACGCCCAACGCTCAACGCGCAAGACTACAACCACAACGCCTGTCATGTTGAGCGAAGCGAAACATCTCAGATCAGAGATTCTTCGCTTCGCTCAGAATGACAGCTTTGAATGATGAAAGCTGGTGTTGAGCGTTGGACGCTTGCCGAAAAATCAAGCCGCGGTCTTGTCTTGCTTTTTGCGAATCAACGGTAGCTTTTTACCCTCTACCACCGCGCGGTTGATCGTCACTTCGGCGATATCTTCGCGACTCGGCACGTCGTACATGATGTCGAGCATGATCCGTTCGAGCATCGAGCGCAACGCGCGCGCACCGGTTCCCTTTGTGACCGCCTGCCCCGCCAGCGCGCGCAAGGCGTCTTTGGTCATTGATAGCCGCACGCCTTCCATTGAGAAAAGCTTGGTGTACTGCTTCACCATCGCGTTCTTTGTCTCGGTGAGAATGGCTACCATTTCTTCTTCGGTCAGCGCATCGAGCGAACTGACCACCGGCAGGCGTCCGATGAATTCGGGAATCATTCCAAAGGCAAGCAAGTCCTCTGGCTCAACGTGGCGGATGGCTTGCTTTCGTAATGCTTCCTCCACTTCGAGCGTCGGGCTACCAAACCCCATCACTTTTTGGCCGATGCGTTTCTGAATGATTTTGTCGAGTCCGACGAATGCGCCGCCGCAAATGAAAAGAATTTTCTCGGTATTGACCTGGATATACTCCTGATGCGGATGTTTGCGGCCGCCCTGGGGCGGCACGTTGCACATGCTGCCTTCCAAAATTTTCAAAAGCGCCTGCTGCACCCCTTCGCCGGAGACGTCGCGTGTGATGCTCACGTTGTCAGTCTTGCGGCCGATCTTGTCGATCTCGTCGATGTAAACGATGCCGATCTCCGCGCGTTTCACGTCGTAATCAGCATTTTGCAAAAGCCGCAGAATGATGTTTTCGACGTCTTCGCCGACGTAACCGGCTTCGGTCAGCGTAGTCGCGTCGGCGATGCAAAATGGCACGTCCAGGATTCTGGCCAGGGTTTTCGCCAGCAAAGTCTTTCCGGAGCCGGTCGGTCCGATGAGCAAAATGTTGCTCTTCTCAATTTCAACGTCCGCAAGTGGATCGGGTTGAAAGGTGGCGGACGCTTGGGCTGTGGCGGAAGTTTGCAGCACCCGCTTATAGTGATTGTGCACCGCGACAGACAACGTCTTTTTGGCGATGTCCTGTCCGATGACATATTGATCCAGCGCCTTTCGGATTTCTGCCGGTTTGGGCACGCGGATTATGGATGACTGGCGCCTGGCATCCTCGTTGAGTTCCTTATCAAGAATGCTCTTGCAAACGTTGATGCAGCTATCGCAGATATAAACGCCGGGCCCGGCGATTAGCTTGCGCACCTCTGCGTGGCTCTTGCCGCAGAAGGAGCACATCGTGAGGTTAGAAGCGCGGGCCATATTGGTTTTGGAGTATGAGCGCTGTTATCCCGACACTTTACGCGGTAACGCCACCTCCGCGACTTCTACTGACCGATCACCGGACGGCGGCACGGCACCGTCGAGCAACTTTATTTCCTTTCGCGACTTGATCACTTCGTCCACCAGACCGTATGCCTTCGCCTCTTCGGCGGACATATAGTAATCGCGGTCTGAATCGACCCGGACTTGCTCCTCAGATTTGCCAGTGTGCTGCGCAATGATTCGGATGAGGCGTTTCTTGAGCTTGAACATGTAATCAACCTGCCGTTCCACGTCGCTCGCCGCACCCTGCGCGCCGCCAGACACCTGATGGATCATGATATCGGAATTCGGCAGCGCAAAACGTTTGCCCTTGGTACCCGCACAAAGGAGGACCGCCGCCATGCTGGCCGCCATCCCGAGACAATAGGTTGTCACGTCGCAGGTGAGAAATTGCATCGTGTCGTACACCGCGAGTCCTGCCGTCACGGAACCGCCGGGCGAATTGATATAGATGTTGATGTCTTTTTTTGAATCTTCCATCTGCAGAAAGAGCAACTGCGCAATGACAAGATTGGCGATGTGATCGTCCATCGGCGTTCCGATGAAGACGATCCGGTCCTTGAGCAGCCGCGAGTAAATGTCGTAGCTGCGTTCGCCCCGGCCAGTCTGCTCCACGACCATCGGAATCAGTACCTGCGAAACATTTTCGTCCGATACGCTCATGATTTTTGTTCTTTGACAGTGGATTCTTGCGCTGGCTCGATGCTAACATTCGCCTTCAGGAAATCAAGAGTCTTGCCCAGCAGGATCTGCTCAGCGACGTCATCCAATACATCTTTTTGCTGCAACTCCTTGCGCATTTTCTCAGGCGAAATGTCATAACGTGCCGCCTCTTGCCTGATGCGAAGATCGACATCTTCCTTCGCGACTTCAATGTTCTCGCGCTCCACGATCCGATGCAGAATGAAATTTGTTTTTAACCGATGCGCCGCCACGCCTGCGGCGCCATCGATCAGTTCTCTCTCTTTTTCCTTCAGCATCTCATCAGTAACCCCACGCTCGCGGTTCCGTTGCACTAATTCGGCCAGCGCACGGCGCGTTTCATTTTGCAGAAGCGCGGGAGGCAACTCGAATTGAATCCGCTCGTGCAAATATTTCATGATCTGTGATTCCTTGGCCCGCTCGACATCATGCTCTTTCGCATGCTCGATATCGTGCTCGAGCAACTGGCGAAGATCCACAAGGGTTTTCCCCGGAGCGAGTTTGGCCGCGAGCGCATCGTCGATCGGTGGCAAGACCTTCTCCTTGACCTCGCGCACGGTAACGGCGTAATCCGCTTTTTTGCCTGCCAATTCCTTGACCGGAAAATCTGCCGGGAATTCCACGATCGCCAGGCGCGTTTCGCCCGGCTTTTGTCCGACCAATTGCTCGCAAAATTTCGGAAGAAAATTATCAGCCGCGAGGTGCAGCCAGAATTTTTTGCCTCCTTGCAAATTTTTGCTGGCTTGCGGCGCGATCTCGCTAATCGGCTTGCTATCCATCGAACCCTCAAAATCAAGCACCGCAAAATCGCCCATTTGCAGTCCACGTCCTGGCACATCGACAAAATCAGCTGACTGCTCACGCAGACGTTCCAGCGCCTCCTCGATTTCGGCATCAGAAACTTTTGTGTCCGGCAACTGCACCGGAATCTTCTTGTAATCGGGCAGCTCGAATTCCGGCGCGATAACCACGGTCGCTCGGAAGCGCATCGACTTGTCTTCGCCGAACTGGATGTCTTCGATGTTCGTTAACGAAGCCACGCGCAAGTGCTCTTGTTCGACTGCTTCGTGATAACTTTTCGAGACGAGTTTCTTGGTCAGTTCGTCCTGGATTTCCTTGCGGAATCTTTTGTCGATCACGGCACGCGGCGCTTTGCCCGGCCGGTATCCGGGGATTTTCGCAAATCGCGCGAAGCTGTTTGCGATCGCATCCCACTCCTTTTCGACTTCCTTAGGCGGCAATTCGATCTGGAGCTTCGAGACCGAACCGGGCTGCCTTTCTACTTCAACCTTCATTGTGAGAAAGCGACGATTGTAGCGGCGCTTGTGTCAAGCGCCGGCCACGCGTTTGCCTTTGACGTAAACCGAATGTGTTTGCGGCGTTCCAAACCAGTACGCCAATTCGCGATAATCTTCGCAATCGAAGACAGAGAAGTTGGCAAGCTTGCCTCGCTCAAGCGAGCCGATCCTATCGCCGCGATTGAGGCTGTAAGCCGCGTTGATCGTCGCTGCGGTGATCGCTTCCGGGGGTGACATTTTCATCTGTGTGCAGGCAAGAGACAAAATCATCGGCATGCTTGCGGTGGGCGACGAGCCGGGATTGAAATCCGTCGCGATCACAACAGCAAGTCCGGCCTCGATCATTTCGCGCGCGCGGGGATAATCTGTCGATCCAAGCACATACACGGAACCCGGCAACAGCACTGGTTGGACACCAACGGATTTCATTGCCGCAATCCCCTGTTCATCTGTTTTCTCCAAATGATCCGCCGTCGTCGCCTCCAGTTCTGCGGCCAGTTTCTCGCCGCCCGAACTGGTTAGTTGGTCCGCGTGGATTCGCAGCCTTAGGCCGAGCTCCCTGGCTGCCGTCAGAATTCTTCTCGACTTTTTGACGTCGAAATAACCGCGCTCACAGAACACGTCGCAAAACTCCGCGAGCTTTTCCGTTGCGATCCGCGGCAGCATTTCATCGATCACAAGCTCAATGTATTCATCGGCATCCATCTCGCGCGGCACCGCGTGTGCCCCGAGAAATGTCGGCACAATCTCAAGAGGAGTTTCTTCATTGAGCCGCGATATTACACGCAAAATCTTCAATTCGTCTTCGACAGTCAGCCCGTACCCGGATTTTGCTTCGACAGTCGTCGTTCCGCAGCGCAGGAACCATTCTGTGTGTTTCTGCGCCTGGGCGAAAAGTTCATCGCCGCTGGCCGCGCGCGTTTTTTCTACCGTTGACCAAATCCCGCCGCCGGCCTTGGCAATTTGTTCGTAAGTTTCGCCCCGCGCGCGCCGCACAAAATCGTCTAGGCGATTTCCGGCAAAAACCAAATGCGTGTGCGCATCGACAAATCCGGGCAACACAACACGCCCGCCAGCATCAATAATCTCCGCGCTGCTCGCGTTCTTCTCGATTCGATCGCTCGATCCGACGATG
>QHNK01000200.1 GCA_003218415.1 Verrucomicrobiota bacterium
CGCTTCCCGATTGTCGATAAAAACGATCGGATTCTGGGCTACGCGAGCCGCTCTCAGGTGCATGGGAATAACTTGCTCCATCGCGCTGTCCACATTCTGATCTTTGACGAAGCAGGCGACGTTTATCTACAACAACGCTCGCGTTGGAAAGATCGACACCCTTTGAAGTGGGACTCCAGCGCTGCCGGCCACGTCGTCGCAGCGGAAAGCTACGATGAAACAGCCCGGCGCGAGCTAAAGGAGGAATTAGGCGTAAGTGTGCCGCTTCAAAAGTTTCTAAAACTTCCCGCCGCGCAACGCACCGATCACGAGTTTATCTGGCTATACAGAGGCGTGGTTTCTGGCGAGCTCGTACCTGACAAGTGTGAAATCGAGAGAGGCACATTCTTAGCTCCGACCGTGGTTGATGGCTGGACATCGGCGCGACCGGAAGATTTCGCGCCGGGATTTTTGGAGTGCTGGAAGGCGTATCGGCGGAAAACGCCTTCCCGATCGTGAACCGCTATCCAAGCCCGACAAATTTTCTCCGAGGCAAACGGCGTAGGATCGTCCGCTTAAACTTTCGCGCAGCGCGCCTCGCTCCTTCTTTTCCGCCGTACAGGCCGTCGCTGAACATTTTTGTAACGACACGATCGCCGCGAAGAAAGTGAACTTGAAAACCGTGCGTCTGCTTCCTCGCGCGCGCTCTTGTGTCAATGCGGCGAATGTTCGCCTCCGAATCAGGATTGGGGCGTCTTCGCATGAAGCAAAAACTACCTGAACAATCTCAGCAATCAACGAGGCAAACTTGAGGAGCCGCTGCGACGGAACGCGTCTGGAGAAGGCAGGTTCCAAGAGCGCCATTTTTTATCGTATTCGACGGCCGGCAATAGTGCGTAACACGGATGGCGTTTCGGGCGCAGCCACGTGATCAGCTTCACCAGATTTTCCTTCGCCATCGTCGTGCAGCCAGTGGTTGGCCGGTTCACGCCGCGCCGAATATGAAAAAAAATCGCGCTTCCCGCGCCGGGCACCGGTGGATCGGAATTGTGGCGGATCTCAATGAGCCACTCATACGCGAAATCGCCGGAGCGCATTTTTTCGTGCGTGTAATTGTCCGGCGGATTTTTTGGATCGATCACGATATGGCGATTGTAATTCGGCGAGCGCGGATCGTCGCTCCAAACGTCTGCCTCAGTGACTTGATGATACTGATAATCGCCGCCGGGCGGCAGGTTCGAAGCATATCCAAACACCTGCCCGATTTCGAAAACTCCAGCGGGTGCGCGGCCATCTCGCTCTTTCTTTCGAAGACCCGGCTCGTTTTGTCCGGCCAGTCCTGTGCCCCAGGCGATCCCGTTTTTGCCAAACAACGCTGGGAACGGTCCAGCCACTGGAGTCCAATCGCCACCGCGCGATCGTTCAAATAATCGCATCTCTCCACGCATCGAATCCCAAGTCGGCGCGATACCGAGGATGAGTTGAGTGCAATCATCGGGAACACCCTCGGCATATGCACTGACGCCAATCATCATCGACAAACCAATCGCGAGGCTGCGCATGATCGACATAAGCACTTCCAAAACTGGACGGGCGTTCAGGTGGTTCCAGCGGTTTCTACTGCAGCTGTATCCGCCGGAAGATATTTCACGCCAACGAGCCAAGCCAGGCCGGAGAGGAAAATGATTCCGGACACAAACAGAAATGCCACGTGCATGTTGGCATGACCACCAATATAGCCCAAGAGCCAGAATGCCTGCACATCGCCCAGCGCGTGGATGACGAGAATGTTGACCGCAAACGCGGTCGCGCGCACGGATGGCAGCGACACGTTGGCCAGAGCCGTGTTTGAGGGGCCGGTATTCACAAAAAGGAAGAAGATCGCGAGAAACATTGTGATCCACGCCGCGGGAAACGGAATGTAAAGGGTCGCAATAAAAAAAGGACACGCGATCAGCATCCCGATTCCTGAAACCCAGAAGTAGGAGCCGGCGACACGCGAGCGCAATCTGTCGGCAACCACACCACCCAGCAGCGTCGATACCAAGCCCGCTACGACCGTGATCAGGCCAAAGATCGTCATGCCGACATTGGGACTTTGATTCCGATAACGCAGATAAGCAGCCGCCCAAAAACCCAAGCCGCCGGTCACAAACGTCATCAATGTTTGCGCGACACAATTAATGAGATAGGAGCGCGTGCTGAAAAGCCGAAGGTAATCCCTTATGCTCCGGCGCGGCGATTCCTGCTCGAGGTGATGCGCAGCAACGCGCGGATCGCGCTGCCAAAAGCACAAAAGGCCCAGCAGCAAGCCTGGCGGGGTAACGAGATAAAATGCCCAACGCCAGCCGAAATGAGCACCGACCAGCCCTCCGATTACATAGCCGAGCGCGCTGCCAACGGGAATAGCCGCGTAAAAAATCGCCATCATGCGACCCCGTGTTTCGATCGGGAAAAGATCCGCCAAGATGGTCGGCGCCGCCGGGCCGTAGCCGCCTTCGCCAATTCCCACGCAAATGCGGGTCGCAAAGAGAATGGCGAATGTCGCCGCCAAACCGGAGGCGCCGCTGGCAAGGCTCCACAAAATCACAGCGGAACCAACGATGATCCAGCGCGAGAATCGATCGGCGAGCAAACCGAGAACCGGTGCGCTAATCATGTAAGTTACGAAAAACGCGTCGCCGAGCAGACCGGTCTTCGTCATAGCGTTTACGTCGCCGGCCGCGAAAAAACTCGCGCGAATATCAGGCTCGAGCGCGGCCAGGATTTGCCGGTCGATGTAATTGAAAAGGTTGATGGCCAGGAGCAGAAAGAGAGCGCTCCGCGCGCCGCTCAGTGGTCTATTCCCTACCGGTTGCATCGACAATTGCCGATTGCAGTTTGCCCTAGGCCGATTGTAAATCATAAAC
>QHNK01000135.1 GCA_003218415.1 Verrucomicrobiota bacterium
GTTCGTCTGCCCGCGCTTCGCTTTCGGACAGGGTGACGCTTTTCTCACGAAGAAGCTCATTCATGTGTTCAACGTGGGCGCTTAGTTCTTCAACTTGCGACTTGTGTCGAGCTTCCGCTTGGGCCAGGAGCTCTTGATAGAGATGCTCGATCTGCGCAATCCGCTCCGGAACGAAGGCATTGAGCCGGCTGACCGATCCCGGGAGTAAGTCGGCCTCGTCCGCACTCCCGGTTTCGGGACTCTTGGCCACCTTCCCTTTGTTTCTTTCCGGTGCCCATGCTTCGGAAATCAAAGCGCGATAAAGGTCGATTACTTCAGGAGCGACGCGGGCATCGATCAGGTGCTCAAGCGTGAAATGAGTGTGACGTCTTCGCTTTTTTACCAGCGCGGCTGCGCTGGCTACTTGCGCATCGGGTAAACCGATGAAATGCGCAATTCGCAGCAATTCCGTTTCCGCGTTTACGAAAAACAAATCGTAATGAGTGACAAGCCGGTCCTGTTCATTTGCTGTCTCGATGAGGCGCCGGTTATAGATTTCCCAAAGGCGCAAACCAAGCGAATAAGACGTTCCGTTGCGCTCCCGCATCGAGTGCGCGGCTTCTAGCGGGTTGCGCACGATGATAAGCGTTTTCAGTCCGGGCAAAACGTCGTGCCAAAACGGCAGCGTCAGGCTGTTGCGCGGATCTTTCCAGCCCCAGACGCCTGCCGAATTAAATCCTTCGATCAGTAGCCGGGCTTTCATTCGCAACGGATCGAGCTGGGGATCCGTGAAATTCTCGTCGGCCTTCGGCGGCAGATCCCAGGCGCCGCCAAGTGCATTCAACAATTCATCGTTTACCGCCACGAACCCGAGATGTTCCCAGAAGCCCTCGGGGTTATCGGCCTGCGGAGGCATCAGTGCGCTTTCTGGACCAAGGTAGAGCCCGCAGGCGTGCAATAGCCTGGTGAGCATCGACGTTCCTGAGCGATGCGCGCCGGCGATGCAAACCGCCGTCTGGGTGTGAGCGCTATTTTTCACTCAAAACGCTTAAACAACGATGGGCCGCCCAGTGCGTCAAGCCGATTAGTCAGTACCAAGCCATGAGCGAGCGGGACGATTGAAATGTTGCGCCTGCCGAGTCTGTCTCCGCGGATTGTAAAATCTTCGTCGCACAAATCCCAGCTACATCTACGTTTCCAACGATGCAGCGAAATGACGGCCGCGGGCTCGATGAGATCCGCCCGCTCAATTTCGAGTTGAACGTGGCACCCCATGCGAGCGGCTCAGTGCTCGTCTCAATGGGTAATACGCGCGTGATCTGCGCCGTCACGATTGAAGAGGCAGTGCCGCGTTGGATGAAAGAGCAGGGAGTAACCGGTGGCTGGCTCACTGCCGAATATTCGATGCTCCCGTATTCGACTCAGCCGCGCAAACCTCGCGACATTGCAAAAGGCCGCATCGACGGTCGTAGTGTGGAGATTCAACGTTTGATTGGCCGTTCGTTGCGAGCGGTGGTCGATCTCGAAAAGCTTGGACCGCGTACGATCTGGGCCGATTGCGATGTGTTGCAAGCCGATGGCGGGACACGCACCGCCGCAATTACCGGCGCCAGCCTGGCGCTGGCCATAGCCTGCCGAAAATTTGTGCGGGAAAAAAAGCTCGACTCGCCGCCGATGCAAAAATTGGTCGCCGCAGTGAGCGCCGGCATTCTCGATGGACAGGCGATAGTGGATCTTAATTACGATGAGGACAAGCTCGTCAGTGTTGATTTTAATCTGGTGGCTACCGAAGACGGCGAATTCGTAGAAGTGCAGAGCTCCGGTGAAGAAGCGACGTTTGCTGGATCACAGCTGGATGAAATGCTCGCGCTCGGGCGCAAAGGTATCGGCGCGCTGATCGGTGCCCAGCGCGCGGTCTTGGCGCGAATCATGGTAACGCCGCCGGAGAGTTAATCGCCGATTTCAGTGGCGTTTCGCGGAAACACCCTACAATTATTGCCGCAAATGAAGCGGGCACTCATCACCGGCATCACCGGCCAGGACGGAAGTTATCTGGCTGATCTGCTGCTTGAGAAAGGCTACGAAGTCCACGGGATCATTCGCCGCGCCAGCACGTTCAACACCTCACGCATTGATCATCTTTACGCTGATCCCCACGTCAACGGCGTGCGAATGTTTTTGCATTATGGAGACCTCAGCGACTCTGTGAATCTTGTGAAACTTCTTTACAAATTGAAGCCGGACGAAATTTATCACCTCGGCGCGCAAAGCCACGTGCGCGTCAGCTTCGACATTCCGGAATATACTTCAGACGTCACCGGAGTGGGTACGATTCGCATTTTGGAAGCAATCCGCGAGGCCGGTTTGCGTTCCCGTTTCTTTCAGGCGTCGAGCAGCGAAATATTCGGTAAGGCGCAACAGACGCCACAAACCGAGAAGACACCCTTCTGGCCGCGTAGTCCCTACGGCGTAGCAAAGGTTTTTTCATATTGGGCGACTGTTAATTATCGGGAGAGCTACGGTCTTTGCGCCAGCAACGGGATCATGTTTAATCACGAAAGCCCGCGGCGCGGCGAGACGTTCGTCACCCGCAAGATCTCGCGCGCAGTCGCCGCGATTAAGCATGGGCTGCAAAAGGAATTGTTTCTCGGCAACCTGGACGCGAAACGCGACTGGGGATATGCGCCGGAGTACGTCGAAGGCATGTGGCGAATTGTGCAACTCGGAGAAGGCGACGATTTCGTGCTGGCTACCGGCGAAACCCACAGTGTGCGCGAGTTTGTCGAAGCCGCCTTCGCACACGCCGATCTCGACTGGAAGCAATTCATAAAGCACGACCCCCGATACGAACGGCCAGCCGAGGTGGAGGTTCTGCTTGGTGACGCTTCCAAGGCGAAGAAAATTCTCGGTTGGGAACCGAAAGTCCGATTTCACGAACTCGTGCGCATGATGGTGGACGCGGACATGGATTCACTTTCACGCAAGACGGCCAGAGAACATCTCGGCAAATTGCCGTAGGTGGGAACGGCGCGCTGTGCCGTCCGGCCATCGCAGCGCGATGTCCCTACCGGATCGCGAGGGTGCCCGGGGTGACAAAGCCCGGAATAGCCGAAGCCAGCGAGGTATTCACAATACTTACCACAGCGCCGACTCCTACAATGCCGTATAAACTTATGATGTCACTGGAGCGCATCCGGATGCATCCATAGCTTGCAGGCGTTCCGATCAGCCGTTCCTCCGGCGTGCCGTGAATGTAGATATCCCGCGTGAACGCGTTGCTGTTTTGCGCCTCGAGTCCGCGCAACCAGAGAATGCGCGTCACGATCGGATCCCGGCCAGGCGAATCAGGCGGGACGATTTCACCAGTACGCCGCCGATCCTTGAATACGGCGCCCGGTGGCGCATCACCGCCAATTTTTTCCGCTATCTGCAATTGACCGAGTGGCGTAAACCTGCTGCCTCGCCAATCGCCGAGACCGAACTTGGATGTGGAGACGGAATAGATGGCCATAAGATTGCCGCGATCGAGAACGGCTAACTTCTGCTCGCGTGTGCTAATCACGATTTGATGCCTCGTGTCGGGCGCTGCGCAGGATGCGATGAAGAAAGCGACGAGGAGAAGAAGGTGGTAGGGGCGGCGCACTGCGGTCGCCGCGGCGACACCCCGCAGCGCGCCGTCCCGACCACCTTGCGAACCCTCGTGAATTCTCATTCGCGATTGAACTTAAAAAACTTCTCCGCAGTCTCGGTTGTCGCCTCGGCAATTTCTTCCAACGGGACCTGCCGTGCTGACGCGATTGTTTCCGCTACGATGCGCGTATGCGCCGGTTCGCAGCGCTTTCCACGGAAAGGAACGGGCGCCAGATACGGGCAGTCGGTTTCCACCATGAATTTCCAGAGCGGGATTTGTGCCGCGACTTCTCGCACGGCTGCGCCGTTTTTGAAAGTGACAATTCCAGTGAACGAAACGAGGTGGTCAAGATCGAGAACTTCGTTCGCCTGATCGAGCGAGCCGCCAAAACAATGAAGAACGCCGCGCAGTTTGCCCGTGTATGGCTGCATGACTTTGAGCGTGTCCTCCCATGCGTCGCGTTGATGGATCACTGCGTTGAGCCCCAGCTCCACCGCGAGGTCGAGTTGCTGTTCAAATAAACTCACTTGTTTAGATTTGTAAGCGCCGTCGCGAATCTGCGCTTCGATTTCTTCATCGGTTTCAGTGCGCAGTGCTGTCATCACCTGGACCTGCTTTTCTTTCGCCACTTCTTCGCTCGGCAGACGATGATAATCGAGGCCGGTCTCGCCGATGGCCACCACACGCGGGTGCTTTGCTAGTTCGCGCAACGGCGTAAAAACATCTTCCTCCGCCTCTTGCACGTACGTGGGATGAACGCCGACAGTCGCGTAAACAGCCGGATATCTTTCCGCAAGATCGATCGCGCGTCGGCTGCTCTCGATTGAGGTGCCGATGGTAACGACGCGGGTTACGCCCGCCTCGGTCGCGCGACGCAGCACGCTGTCGAGATCATGGACAAAATCAAGATAATCCAGATGCGCGTGGGTTTCGACTAGCATGGGTTGATTGTAGAGCGATTGCGCCAAACGCCAACTTCTGGACTGGCGTCCGCCGCGCCCGACGCCCTAGGGCTCACCATTCGAGTATCGTGCTCGCCCAGGTGAGCCCGCCCCCGAAAACAACCATTAGAACATAGTCGCCGCGCTTGATCCGACCGCTGCGATTGGCTTCATCGAGAGCGATGGCCACGGCCGCGGCGGAGGTGTTGCCGTAGCGATCGAGATTCACAAACATCTTGTCGCTCGAAATACCGAGCCGATCCGCGATGGCCTCGATGATGCGCAGATTCGCCTGATGCGGAATGACGCAGGCAATGTCCTCGATGGAAAGGCCCGCTTGGTCGAGGGCTTTTTTGGCCGCGTTAAGCATCGCAGTGACGGCCTGTTTGTACACTTCCTTGCCGCTCATGTGGATCGTTGCCAAATGCATATCGACATTTTCCCGGGTGATCGGGCAGCGTGAACCACCGCCGGGCATGAACAAAATGTCTGTGTACTGCCCGTCGCTGCCGATGTGAGTGCTGATTACGCCATGAGCGCTGCCGCGGTGGCGCAAAACAGCCGCGCCGGCACCGTCGCCGAAAAGCACGCACGAATTGCGATCGGTCCAATTTGTGATCGAGGTCAGTTTCTCGGCCCCAATGACCAGTACGGTATCGTGCGTGTGCGAGGTAATGAATTGTTGGGCGATCTCGAGAGCAAACAGAAAACCGGCGCAGGCTGCGGAAATATCGAGACAAGCGGCGTTGGTGGCGCCGATCTTTTTCTGCACGAAGCACGCGGTGGCGGGAAACAGCATGTCTGGCGTCGCCGTTGCTACCAGAAGAAGATCGATCTCTTTTGGCGAAATCTTCGCCTGCTCGATCGCCTTCCGCGCCGCCTTGGCCGCCATGTCGCTCGTGTCTTCGCCCTTCGCGGCGATGCGGCGTTCCTTAATGCCGGTGCGAGTAGTGATCCACTCGTCACTGGTATCGACCATTCGCGAGAGATCCGCATTGGTCAGAATTTTCTCTGGCACATAACTGCCCGTGCCGATGATCGAGACCGTGCGCAGCGCTTTATTGGAGCGCGGGCTCAAGCGGGGCTGTCGTTTCATGGTAACGGCGAATCTCATCGACGATATGCGGGTTCACCTGCTGTTCAATCGACTCCGCCGCGACCCGGAGCGCATTCTTGATGGCGCGTGGCGTGCTGGCACCATGCGCGATGATGCAGATGCCGTTGACGCCAAGAAGCGGGCTGCCGCCGTACTCCTCGTAGTTTGTTTTTTCCTTGATGGTGTCGAACGCATCTCGAGCGAGAAAAGCGCCGACTTGCCGCATCTTCGTGTGCATTAGTTCGTGCTTGAGCCACTGGAAAATCGCCACCGAGATCGATTCGCACGTTTTCAAAATCACATTGCCGACAAAACCGTCGCACACTACGACCTCGACCGGATCTTCGAAAAGATGGCGGCCCTCAATGTTGCCGACAAAGTTGAGCGAGCTCTTCTTTAGCATTTTGAAGACTTCCTTGGTCATCTCATTGCCTTTTACGTCTTCCTCGCCGAGCGATACCAAACCGACCGTCGGATTCTTGTAGCCGAGTACATGGCGCGAATAAACCGTACCCATGAATGCATATTGAAGAAGCTGTTCCGGACGGGCATCGATGTTTGCGCCCGCGTCAATCAAAACAAAGACGTTAAATTCGGTGGGAAGCACCGCCGCGATGCCGGGGCGGTCGATCCCTTCCAGCGTGCGCAATTTAATCATACTTGCCGCGACGGCCGCGCCTGTGTGCCCGGCGCTCACGACCGCATCCGCGTCACCGTGTTTTACAAGATCGACAGCGCGACTGATTGACGAATCCTTCTTTCGGCGAACGGCTGTCCAGGCGCGATCGCTCATTTCCACCACCTGAGTGGAATGCACAATGTCGATGCGCGAATCGTTGCACTGATGTTTGCGCAACTCGTTTTCTATTTCAGCGGTGTCTCCGACCAGATAAAGCTTGTTTACCTGCCGGTAATCACGCAGCGCCATTACGGCGCCGGCAACAAGGTTAGGCGG
>QHNK01000136.1 GCA_003218415.1 Verrucomicrobiota bacterium
GAACGAAAATTCGCCGGTATTGGAAACATCCGGCTGGTTCGGCGTTTCGGGGATCGCCGGTTTCTCGCCCACGGCGTCCAAGAGAGCGTGCCAAGCCTGACTGTCCGGCATAATCAGACCATCCACTGAACTAGTGAAACGACTTTGAAAGGCTTCGATTGCCGTAACCGTGTTCGAAGTCGCAGGAGGCCGCGCGATTTTTCCATCAACTCCTTTCGGATCAAGTTCAGGAGCTTGTAAGGCCTGCGCAGCCGCTTCCAACAAACGCTGCACAACTTCTACATCGGGTTGGAGGTTGCGCGCCCCTCTCTCCCAGCGCCCGACTGATGCGAAGAGTTGTGAGCTCATGTGATCAAATTCAGACAGCAGGTTGCGTTAAGTTCCGCCCGCAGCTTGCAGGAGTGCCTGCCACGTCTGACTGGTGCGCTCAATTAATCCATCAATCGAAATGTTGGAACGGCTCTGAAGAGCTTCGATCGCAGCCACCGTATTCGACTTAGCTGGCGGCCGCGCAATCTTTCCATCAACACCCTTCGGATCAAGCTGAGGAGCTTGTAGCCTTTGCGCCGCCGCTCGCAAGAAGCGTTGCACAGTTTCCACGTCCGCTTGAAGATTGCGCGCGCCTTTCTCCCAGCGGCCGACGGAGCCGGCAATTACTGCGAGCGGGGTGTTAGAGACATCATTAGACTCGGGCGTCGTTTCGGCCTCCTGTTCCTGCGTGCCTTCCGCCCCCGGAGCGGCGCTCACATTTGCATCCAAAAAAAGGCTTTTGTCCTTGCGGGCTGTCAGAATACTGACGGCCTCATCGACGTTACCCTTCATCGTTTTGAAATCAGTAGGTGTAAATAGGAGCTCGGTTTCATACCACTGGGCGACTTCCGGTTTCTGGAGCTCCTTTTGCAGGTCAAGAAGTCGATTATAGGTCTTAGGGTCCATGTGGCTAATTTTGTCCAGAAGATGGTAACTCTTGGCCGAATTCCCACTGATAAGGCCAGCGTCGTTGTCCTTCATGATCATGCGATTGATTAGAACCGCTTCTGGAGGAGTATCCTTCGACTGTTCGGCGGCCTTTGTAGGATCGCCCTTCTTGATCTTGTGCTTCAGAGCGCCGTTTTCAATCCATATGTAGACCTTCTGAGAGTGCATATTTCCGCTGAAGCGGTCAGCCTGGCTCATGATGAAGTCCATGAGTACCATGTCAGAAAGATCCTTTACTTGGACGATTTGCTGAACCGCGGCCTGATTAAGTTTACCACTGTCGTCTTTGCAGTTTAACTTCAGCGGAGTGGGGCTGGTTACTCTGCCAAACTCGGCCGACGCCGCGAACGCAGCCGCTCCCCCGAGGTCGCTCAAATGAGGATAACTTTGTTCTCCTGTGGGGTTGGCCTGCAAAGCGCCATAAAGCTGCTTCCCATCTTCGGTATAGAGGGTGCAATTACTGTGTATCTCATCGAGTGCCCTTAGCTCCGTCCACTGCTTCCGGTTGTTCGATCCGATTGCCTTCTCCTCGCCCAACTCAGCAAGAGGCTTATGCGCGGCTAAGTCCATCGTCCGGACGATGGCAGGCTCGATGTGTCCTGTATCAAGGAAGCGAGATAAATGGTAATAACCGAGAATTGAGGGGCTATAGGTGAAATGGGTCGGAATGGACTGCTTATATTTCGCTACGACCTTGTCGTCGCTTGAATGAGCCTTTCCTGTGTGGCTTGCGGCGTAACCGAGATGGCTTGTTCCTGCCGGCAACTTGACCGCATGGATATTGATCCCCGGTGAAGTACTGTAGGTTTTGGGGATCAGAACGATGTCGAATCCTTCTTTAGTTTTACCATTATAAAAATCGATCTCGGCCAGTTCCCTTTCCTTTTCGATGTCTTTCTTGCTGTAAATCTCGGGATGTCCAGGGAAGGGTGCAGAACGGATCGCTAGCTCAACCGTGCCGTTGGGAGCGGCGTGGCTGATTGTCTCCTGCCCCGTGGGCATTTTCATGTGAAAATCAACACCAGAAAGTCCAGACAACAGCGTTGGTGTCGCATTGGGTCCGCAACACCTTTCGAAACCTGCTGTCGGTCGTTCTAACCATTACGCTTTCTGACAACTGCCGTGTCGTTAATTTTGCGGAGCGGGAGCTGAGGTAGCGCTATCTGGAGAAGGCGAGGTGACAGCACTTTCTGGTTCGGCGTTCTTCGCCTGAGCTGCTTCGATCTCTTTTGCGTAATGTTTCTTCATCGTTCCCTCAAAATTCAGGTCGAGCTGAATATCTTTGGCGTCCACTCTGCTTTTGAGCGATGTGGCCTGCTTAATGAGACTGACTCTCATCTGATCATAGTTCTCACCTGAGATATGGACGGCGTTCACAAAGTAGTCTTTTACCTTCGCGGCCGAGCCAGGTTCGCTATCTTGCATCAAGCCTGCCAACCACTGCAACCGATTGTAGATCGTTTGGTCAATGTGATGAGTCTCGTCGAGAATCGGAGTGACCGAGATCGAGTTCTTTTCCCAGTTCATTCCGTCGTCGTTATCCTTGTAAATGATCCGCTTTAACGATTGAATAGGACTAACAGCGTCAGCCTTGTCCTTGTCGCTCACTTTGTCATCCCACTTCACTTTACCTTCATTGGTCACATAGTGTTGCAACTCGTCGATGCTGATGTTGCCCAGGCGATCAACCTGTCGAAAGATTGAATCCAAGATCACGCCGCGGGTCATGTCCTGCGCAAGAGCCAGGTCCTGAAGCGACTTCGCATCGTTCAAGTTTAAAATGTTTGCCACTGGTGACTTTGAGGACAGCACTTTGTAGAAGCTGTGTCCTCTAATCGCATCGCGTGTCCAATAGTCCTCGGGACTACTTTCTTCTCCTCGCGGGTTCTGGGCCAGAGACCCATAGACAAGCTTGCCCCCAGAGAGAACTATGCTTGGCTTGGCCGCATTCACCTTGTCTCGCAGATTCGCCCAAGCCGCGGTGCATTCTGGATGGCCGGTCGTCCGGGCCTGGTTGCCGACCTTCTCGAACTCCTGGACATCCATCGTTCGATAAGTCGCGGGCGGCACATCGACAAGATGGCCGAGAAGTCGAGACACATAAAAGCAGGCGAGCCCCGACTGGGCCATGGTACCCACCTTGAACTTCGCTATTTTTTCGCCAGACCTCTTGTTACTATACTTTTTGGTTGTGCCCGGGCGGTACGGGCCTTCCGTTTTTTCGAACGTTTCCTTGCCTAACGTCGGCGGGAGCCGGTAGATTTCCACTCCCGCTGAAGTGTTATGGAGTTTCGGGACAACACCCACACTCTCGGGCCCGCTTGAGGCGTAGAAGTCGAGACTGCCCAGCTGATCGATCTTATTCTTGTCATGCTTGGTGAACCAGTCATTCGAGCCCGAGAGAGCCTCTTTCTCTTTGAGCTTCACATCAGAGGGAGTGAACGGAAACGGGATGAGTCGTTGCGCAGTTTCGGTGGCGCCCGTAGGTGTCGGGTGTTCCACCAGTGGCGGGTCCCCAAGTGGCAGCGACTCACCGGATACAGAATTCATGTTTCGGTCCTCCTCAATTGCGCATTAGTACGCCCTAATGAGACAGTGTTCACGAAAAATCCCCTAAAGAAAAGTAAAAATATCAACAAATTACGGCGAGTAAATGCTGCGCAGCATAGACGTTTATTTCGCTCATTCATAGACAGCCAGCGAGTCAACAAACAGTATTGTTTTGTCAGCGATGCGTGGCGGAAGTATTTAAGATTTGTGCGAGAATCGATTTACTCTGAGAAACGATGGCTGCAGATTTCAACGAATTGCTGTGGTTGCGAAATGAAACGCACGGTCAAGTAAGAGCATCGTTATGCCGAAGGAATGGTACGTCAGTTTTCACGGCGGCGAAGACAAAGCGTCGCTAAACAATATTCACGTCTATTCAACTGATGGGAAGGAGTTGCGGAAGGCTTTAAACAAAAAGAGTCTTCCTGCGGGTACCAAACTTCGTGAGCTTCGCGCATTTGTGTTCGGACCGGATCAGAATCTGTATGTGGTCAACGCTTACTTCGAATACAGCGAAGTCCTGAAGTTCAAGGGCGCGCTCAATGAAAATGGACAGCACGATTTTGCCGGGGTCTTCGTAAAGCGCCACGCGGAGATGAATCCCGGGATCGACCACCCCTTTAATGTAGCGTTTGATTCCGAAGGTGATCTTTACGTTTCGAGTCAGAACACTAATCTCATTGCGCGATATCACGGTCCCGCCAGCAAAAAAGGTGAACCAGGGACGCCGATGCCTCTTCCTGAGGGTATCGATCTCGAAAACGTGGATCTGCCGCCTGGAACGTTCATTCCGTCGGCGAAGCTTGCATCGAATGGTCTCCTGGAAGTCAGAGCAGTGATTTTTGCACCAAATAATGATTTGTACGTCGCGGATCGGGCTGCCGATTGCGTACGAATTTATGAGGCTCGCACGGGTCGGCATTTGCGGAACCTTATTTCGCGAAGCAATCAGCTCGATAGACCGATCCATTTGTTGCTCAGTCCAGACGGTCGTTATCTTCTCATTGGGAGTGGCGGAAACGATTCAATTCTGCGCCATGATCTTCGGCAGGGCTCCACGAGCGTGTTTGTCGAATCAAAGTCCGGAGGTCTTAATGGCCCCGCGGGAATGGCATTCGGCGACGACGACTTCCTCTATGTTGCCAGTCGCAATTCAAAGGAAATTCTTCGTTACGGTTCGATCGATGGTCGACCACGCGGAAAGCCTTTCATCAAGGACTTGGCTGATAATCCCGAGTTTTTGATGCTGGTGCGACATTGAGCCTTTGTAGTAACGCGCGGATTAAGCCAACGCCAACTACAGTGAAGCAACCAATCTGGTAACTAACTAGCCTTCTTGGATGAATGGCTCGCGCTTGTCTGGTTTTCGGAAAATCATCCAGATACCGGTAAGAACGAAGGCGGCGCCTAACAAGGACGAGAGCGGAAACGTTTCGCCGCCTAACGACCAGCCGAGCATGACTGCGCCGGGCGGTGTAATAAGAGAGATGCTTTGGAGCTGCGCCACGGTCAGTCGCGGCAGGAGCCAGTAAAGAAGCAGAAACGTGAGTGCCGATCCGATAACAGCGAGATACAACAGGCAAAACACCGACATAGCGGTCCAGTGAAAGCGCGCTGGGTTTCCATCGATCGCAAAACCAAGAACCAACAATGGCGCGATTCCGAAAATCATCTGCCACGCGGCCAGCATGGCGGGCGCGAGCTGGATCGACCGCGCCTTGACCAAGACGTTGGCATAGGCAGCGCTGGCCGCTCCAAAAACAACTCCCAGGCCACCCCAGAAAGCAAGCGGCCCGTTGAAACCGAGTAGTCGCCCGCAGATCAGGGTCACCCCGCCGAGCGCGATGATTGCACCGGCAAGCTTTTGCAAACGTAGCGGTTCATCCGGCAGCATCCAATGTGCGAAGATCATCCCGAAGATGGGAATGGTCGCCTGAAGGACGGCAGCAAGACCGGATGAGACGTGCAGCTCCCCCCAGAACAGCAACGTGTAGTTCACAGCGAACATGAGGACTCCCGTAATTGCCAGGACTGCGTAATCGTTGCGGCGCAGCGGGAGCAATCGGGTGCGGCCGATCGACACAGCTAGCAGCACGATGATCGCGATTAGAAAACGAATCGCCACGAACGAAATCGGCGGCAAATCTCGCAAGCCGATTTTGATGGCAAGCCAGGTCGAGCTCCAAACCGCGCAAAGCGTCAACCATGCCACGGGCACGCCCCATCCAACTCGGGGCCGCCAATTGCGTCGAGATATTGCTGTAACTGTTTTCATCAACTATGGGAGTCGCCTCACACGGTAGCGACACCCGAGCCGACTGCTACGTGCAGACCGCTGAATCGCGTAAGAATGCGACGCATCCGGCATAGATATTTTGCTTGCCCTGCCGGCAGCGGTCTGTTAAAGCCCGCGCCTTCAACCTTAACTCATATGACATTACTTCTTCAACTCACGCAAAACCTCCTTATCCACAACGCCTCCCTACTCGCGCAAGTCGATTACTCGTACACGACACAAGGCAAGCCCCCTGGCCCAATCTTCTGGATCTGCTGGCTGGTGGTCGTCGTTTTGATGGTCGCCGCTTTATGGAAGGTTTTCTCAAAAGCCGGACATCCAGGCTGGGCAGCCATCATCCCGATTGTGAACACCTATTTTCTGATCAAGGTCGCTGGCCGGCCCGGTTGGTGGCTCATCCTGATGTTCATTCCGCTGGTGAATTTCATCATCTGGATAATTCTTTGCATCGATGTGGCAAAGAACTTCGGAAAAGGAACGGGGTTTGGAGTTGGTTTGCTTTTGCTGCCGTTCATTTTCTTCCTGATCCTCGGCTTTGGCAGTGCGCAATATCAAGGCGCGTCCGCTGCTGCAGCGAGACAAGAAACGGCCGTTCCCTAACCGCCGCGCTTGTCGCTGCTACACAGCCCACTTTGCCTTCCGCTTCTCGTTAAAGGCGGCGATGCCTTCACGGGCTTCATCCGATTCGCGCGCTTCCAGGTGATACTTCAACGCAAGATCGACATCTTCCTTCACTGAACGCCACCAGAGTTCGTCAACCAGTCGTTTGGTTTGTGTCAGCGCACCGGGCGCGCCTTGCAAAACCGATTCGGCGAACTTTTGCGCTTCGCTCATCAC
>QHNK01000137.1 GCA_003218415.1 Verrucomicrobiota bacterium
AGACATGGTCATCATTCCATACAAGGACCGACTGGCACTGTTCGCCAAGTACCTCCAGCAGCTCGTGATGGAATCATTAGGCAAAGAAAAGGACCTCGATGGCAAGACTGTGCACCAGGGGATTGCTGTTTACGGCAACAAAGGCTCGACCGATCAGCACGCTTATGTTGAACAGTTGCGCGACGGCGTCCTGAATTTTTTCGTCACGTTCATCGAAGTGTGCAAAGATCGGCGCGGTAAGCGGTTCGAAGTCGAGGACGGCATCACAAGCGGCGATTATCTTCAGGGGTTTTTGCGCGGGACGCGAAGCGCGCTCTACGAGAGTGGGCGCGAATCAATCACGATTAGCATTCCCGAGATGAACGCGTTTAATCTCGGAGCATTGATCGCGCTGTATGAGCGTGCAGTGGGCTTTTACGGCTCGCTGGTTCACATCAACGCCTACGATCAACCCGGCGTTGAGGCTGGAAAAAAAGCGGCGACCAGACTGTTGCAGCTTCAAAAACAGGTGACTGAGAAACTCGCTACCGATCAGGAAAAGACTGCCGAAGAAATTGCGCGCTCCATCGACGCGGATCCCGAAGACGTGTTTCACGTGCTGCGACATCTGGCGAGCAACGATCCGCAGATCAAGCTCATGCCGGGCGAGGCCACTGTGGATGATCGCTTTTCGCTCGGCGAAAAGGCGTAAACGTTCCGGGTTATGGCAAACAAGGCTCCGCAGGAGAGAAATGATCCCCGGAGTGTCTCGTGGAGTGACACAACCCTCTTTATCCGGCAACTCAGTCACGATCTGCGCAATGATTTAAACGCGATCGAATTGCAATCTGCTTACATCAGTGAGCTGGAAACAAATGAAGAACTCAAAGGCGAGACAAAACGCTTGCGTGAAATGGTTGCACGTCTGGCTTCGACTTTGCAACGGCTTTCCAGAGCAGTCGGCGAGGTCACACCCAACCTGATCCCTTACAGGGCTGCCGATTTTGTCGAAGATTTGCGCGCGCAGATCGAGCACGATTTCCCAAAGGACAGCAGCGAAATCAGTTGGGAGGGGCCGCTCGGCGATGCGATGCTGAACATTGATCCTCAATTTTTGCAGGAAGCATTTACCGAGCTTTTCGCCAATGCCCTTCGGCATGATCGTGGCAAAGGTCCGCTCCTCGCGAAAACCAAAATCGATGACAACGAGTTCCTCTTCACCCTGCATGAACCAAAGGCTCGTTTTGACTTGCCCACCCAAGATTGGGGGCACGAACCGCTTCGGAAAATCAGCCAGCGCCATTATGGGCTTGGGCTGAATCGCGTTCGCGCTATCGTAGAGGCCCACGGCGGCGAACTGCATGCTCATTATGATTCGAACGTTTCAGCGCTCATTACGACGCTTTGTCTTCCCGTATCAGCCAAGTCCGCGGAAGAGACTTGAAACGTTGGTCATTTCTCACCGTTTAAGCAACTGGAGTCCACTGGTCGTGCGTAGTACGAGCAGTGCAATTCAATGAAAACGGAAAACCATCGTGTCCTGATCATCGATGACGAGCGGCCCGTGCTGATGACGCTCGAGGCGCTGCTTAAGCGGCACGGTTATCAAGTGGACACCGCGCCCACCGCCGCACAAGGACTCAAGGTGCTGAAATCAAAATCGCCAACGCTCGTATTGCTCGATCTCAGACTGCCCGACGCCGATGGATTAGAGATGCTCGATCGGATCAAGACCGGGTTACCCGAAGTGCCGGTAATTATCCTGAGCGCGCACGACTCATTGCACAATGCCATCGAGTCGATCAAACGCGGCGCCTACCATTTCATTAGCAAGCCGTATGCGCCCGAAGAACTGCTTAGCCTGATGGAGAAGGCATTGGAAAAACAGTTCCTCTTGCGAGAAACGGAAGAACTCCGGGTAAAAACCGAGCAACTCGAAAAACGCCTCGAAATCGCGGAGGCGCGGCCGACGCCTATTTTTAAGAGCAAACCGATGCAGGAAATCGAGGAGTTGATCGACGCGATGGCGCCATCGGATGCCAACGTTCTGATCGTGGGCGAAAGCGGCGTGGGCAAGGAAGTGATCGCCAACGCGATCCACGCGCGGAGCCGGCGCGCGGGACAGCCAATGGTGAAGCTCAATTGTGCGGCGTTCCCCCAAACAATGATTGAGGGAGAACTTTTCGGTTATGTGAAAGGCGCGTTTACCGGAGCGATGCACGATTTCCCCGGAATGATCGCCGCGGCTGACAGCGGCACGCTTTTCCTCGACGAAATATCCGACATGCCGGCGGATTTGCAGACGCGCTTTTTGCGCGTGCTCCAGGAGCGTGAGTTTCGGCCTCTTGGCAGCACACAGATCATGAAGGCAGACTTCCGCGCGATTGCTTCGACCAATCGGCCGATTGCGCAGGCGTTCGCGGAAAACCGGCTGCGCTCCGATTTGTACTACCGGCTGAACACTTTTCAAATTGAAGTGCCGCCGCTCCGAAAACGGAAAGAGGACATCCCGCCGCTGATTGCACAATTCGAGAAACGATTTTCTCAACAACTCGGCAAACCAGAGCCGGAGATTTTGCCGGACGCGTTTCAAAAGCTGCTTGATTACTCGTGGCCGGGAAATGTTCGCGAATTGCAAAACGCAATTGAATACGCGGTGGTGCTGGCGCGAGAGGGCATGATCGGCGTAAAAGAGCTGCCCACAGAAATACAGTTGCCCGCCGCCCTGCAACAGGCCGAGCTCAGCGCGTCACCACGCAGCGGCGTGCAAACTCTCGACGACCTCGAGCGGACCGCCATTCTCCAGGCGCTGGCAGAATGCCGCGGCAACAAGAAAAAGGCCGCCGAACTTCTCGGCATCCAGCGTCCCACGCTCTACAACAAATTGAAGCGCTACGCCATCGAGTTGTAAGCGAGCTCCCGGGCAAAGCTGGGCAACAGAAGCCGTACTCAAGCCCAAATGCGTTCGCGATCATCCCTTCCGGACTATTCGCCGCGATAAACGCAGCGCGCTGTCGGTGTTTCGTGCACGACGATCTCGCAGAGGCCGGGACACTGAGATTCCAACTTCTTCCAGAACCATTCTGCCATGTTTTCAATCGTGGGATTCTCCAAGCCTTCGATGTCGTTGAGATACTTGTGGTCCAGCATTTTCAGCAGCGGTTTCATCGCGGCGCTGATCTCCGCGTGGTCGTAAACCCAGCCGGCTTTCGGATCGACATCACCTTCGATTGAAACTTCGACCTTGAAACTGTGTCCGTGTAACCCGCGGCATTTGTGTCCCTCCGGTACATTGGGCAAAGTCTGCGCTGCTTCGAAAGTGAAATCTTTCGTCAGGCGTGCTCTCACGATTAAGAGAATAGCATCGCTTTAAGTCCGTTGTCATCCAATGGAGGGCCGGAGCTCCTGCGACGCCATGCAAATTTGCAAAATGCGCGAAAGGGCTCGCGGGAGCTCGCCCCTCAATTCTCCTTGTTGGTCATCCCCAACGAGGTAAGGGACCTCCCATAAACTCGGAAGATCACGACGCTACTTTGCGCGACCGATCACCCAACGTCAGATCCTTCGTCGTCTTCGCGACTCAGGATGACAGCAGAGGTCGTGCGCGCATCGATTAAACCCCGCGCTGTGTCGGACTCCAGATGAATTTGTGCATCTGAAGTTGAAACCGAACGCTGAGTTTGTCCGCCAAAATCCATTCGACAATTTGGCGAGGATCGATTCTCCCGAAAATCGGTGAGAACAGCACAGCATGACAACGCGAAGGAAGATCGTAACGCTCCAGCTTATCGCGTGACCATTCGTAATCTTCGCGCGATCCCATTACGAATTTCACTTCGTCGCCCAGTGTGAGATGCTCGATATTCGACCAAAGATTCTTGTCCACTTCGCCGCTGCCCGGCGTTTTTAAATCCATGATCCGATGGACGCGCGGATCGACTTTCGAGATGTCATGCGCGCCGCTGGTTTCGAGGAGGACTGTGTGTCCGGCATCGCACAAGATCGACATCAGCGGCAACACGTTCTTCTGCAACAGAGGCTCGCCACCGGTGATTTCGACCAGCGGACAGCGAAACGCCGTCACGGCATCGACGATTTCTTTCAATGTTTGCTTTTTCCCTTCGTAAAATGCGTACTCCGTATCGCAATAGTTGCAGCGAAGATCGCAGAAGGTCAGCCGCACGAAGACGCACGGCCACCCCACCCAGGTGCTCTCGCCCTGAATCGAATGATAAATCTCGTTAATCGTCAGCGTCTTTTCGTGTTCTGGCATGCCGTTATAGGATTGGATCGGTCGCTCGGTGAATTCTTAAACGTCTTACGCGACCAATCGCAACGCAAGTTTCGCCGCAAAATGCTGATCTCTCCAAGGCATCAGCGGCGCCAAAACGTGGAAGAACCGCAGTTTCTCGTTTGGTGATTTTACTAAGATTTTTTGATTGACGCCCTTGTGGCGCAACTCTAGTCTCGCGGCCATGCGCACCGGTTTTGCCTCGATAATTCGCCGTTTCGCTTCATTTCCACTCCGCACGTCAATAGAATCTGCCGGGGAGATTAGCCGCCCTGTTAGCCGGCCAACCCTTGCATTTGTCGCAGGAATCTTCCTTGCGGCTGTTCTTGTGTCGCAAGCACAGGAGTCAGTTGAGCCGGACGTCCTACCCTCTTTGGCGGAGCCGTCCTCTTCAGCAGAATCGCTGCCCTCCACGTCAGCGGAGCCACTGCCCGCTTCATCTCAATCGTTACCCTCCATAGCGCCGGAGCCTTTGCCTTCTTCAGCGCCGTCGTTGCCTTCCTCCGAGGAGGCCTTTCCGTCTTCAAACGACCCGTGGTCTTCTTCAACGACCTACACCGCGGCGCAAACAAACGCTATTCCGCCGCCGAGAGCGGCAGGTCCTTACGGCTCCGTAGACAACAAGAACGTATTCGTAGGTGAAGCGATTCCCTCAGGCGAATCGCGGCGCTTTCACTACCATCTGCAGCTGACAGTGCGAGGTGTCTGGGATGATAACATCTTCATCAGCCACACAAACCGAGTCTCCGATTATTACTTCGCGATTGAGCCGGAGATCACCATTGGATTCGGCGACATCGAGGGACGGAGCAGCAGTTACTTCCGGTTGGATTATATGCCCAGCGCTATTCTGTTCGTCGACCACTCGGACGAAGATGCATTTAACCAGCTGATTCATCTTGAGGGGGGATTTAACTCTGGCCGGTTGCGCTTGAGCCTTTTCGAGGACATCGCGCTACTCGAGTCGGCGAACCTGAACAGCATCGTCGATACGACAGGGCTGTGGGCAAACACCGATGCGAGCGGGCCCACGCGGCTGAACATCTTCAACACGCGTTTAAGAGCGCAGTATGATCTGACTGGGAAAGTATATCTGCAGGGCGAGGGTGATTCTTCGATCTTCTTCTATCCCAATCACATTAGTTCCTACACCCTTTCGGGCGGCCTTTATATTTACTACAATTGGCTGCCAAAGGTATCGGTGGGCTTGGGCGGCACCTTCGGATACGATTGGGTGGATGATCCAACTAGTGACCAAACTTTCGAGCAGGTGAACGCGCGCCTTAATTATCAGGTGACGAGCAAATTCAACTTGTATGCTTCGGCAGGCGTTGAGTTCCGCCAGTTCGACAACGACCGGGGTGACCACACCACACCGGTGTTTGAAGTTGGGTTAACTCATCATCCCTTCGACGGCACCACTTTCACGCTGGCGGCCGGCCGGCGGATTTATAATTCCGGGTTCCTTGCTAACCAGGATTTTGCGACCACATACATTGTGGGCCGGTTTCAGCAGCGTTTATTTTCGCGCGTTTATTTCGGGTTGGGCGGCGGCTATGAAAACTCGAACTATTTTGCCACTGCCCGGAACGTCAGTGCGCCGCGGGATGATGATTACTGGTTTATCGAACCGTCGGTTGACGTGCTGATTACTAGGTGGCTGAGCGCCGGAGTCTATTACCTGCACCGCCAGGACGTCAGCTCAGTCGATTTCTTCAGTTTCTATGACAATCAGGTGGGCGTTAGGGCTACGCTCAGGTTTTAGCCGGGGTTTAAATCGTTTGCGAGCTGGGACACGGGGAGGGTGGTTGGCGATTGCGCTCGCGTTGTCGTTGGTCCCAGAGTTCCTGTTAGCTCAAATAATGCCGGGGACGGCGTCGCAACCGGCCGGCAGCTCGACATCGCCAAGAGCCGTTTCGGCGGCTCCATCAAGCATCGGCGCCAGCGCACCGGCTGGTTACATTTTGAGCCCAAACGACCAGGTGTCGGTCGAGGTTTTCGGCGAAGATGACCTGCGCACAAACGGAAGATTAAACCCCGAAGGCAACTTGAGCGTGCCATTGCTGGGCTCGATCCATCTAGCGGGACTGACCCTGACCCAGGCAGCTTCAAAACTCACAGACTTGTACGGCCGTGATTACCTTGTAAACCCAAGAGTCAATGTGATGCTCCTCAGCTACGCGAAGCGGCGTTTCTCGATTTTGGGCCAGGTAAATCGGCCCGGTAGCTACGAAATGCCCGAGAGCAGTCCGGGCGGTATCGATCTATTGGAAGCGATCGCCTTGGCCGGCGGATATACGCGCATCGCTGCGCCAGAACGAA
>QHNK01000138.1 GCA_003218415.1 Verrucomicrobiota bacterium
AAAACAGCGTGCAGTACGCGGCGATGATCGTGTTGGTTACCACGTGGCCCGATGGAAATGACGGCCCCGCACGGTTTCGGTCGGATTGATCGGAAAAACGGATGACCGGTTTCTTAAAGAGCGTGAGAAACGCCGGCCGCGTCTTTTGCAGTTGGACCATGCGGACGCTTTCGACCTGCTTCGGCCTATGCCGGTCAAATGCCGTCTTCAATATTCCCGTAACCGGCTCCGTTACCGCCAGGGCCAGAAGCAAGCAGACAATAAACGCGCGCCCCCTGAATCCACCAAAAAAAAACGCGGCGAGCGCGATCGCAATGAAAAGGGGCTTCCAAATTGCGCCATTGCTGAGCGCGGCCATGAACAAGTCGAGCGCCGGACTCGTCCATTCTTCGTTGATGAGATGGAAGAGAGACTGATCCATGCAAATGGAAATGAAGCGACGCCTAAGCTTTAGTCGCTACGTTGTAATAAACAAATGCGGAACAATGACGAAGCACAAATGTCGAATGACGAAGGAATGACGAAGCTCGAATCCCGAATGATCAAAACGGCGCGTCGGCGCGCGCATTCGTCATTCGTCATTCGTCATTCCGCTATAGCCGCCTTTTTCGCTCTTGGCTTTTCCCTTGAGGGTCAGCCCCCTCCTTCCGCGAAAAACATTCTCGCCTCAGTACGCATGATCGAGTCCCAACAGCAAATCGACCTCCAGGGGCAACTTCGACAAAATGATGTAGTCGTCCCATTTCGGCTGGTACAAAACGGGCCGCTCATTCGCTATTCGTTCACAAATCCGGAAGAGGTGTTGCAGTTGCGCCTGGGCGAAAACAGTTCGCGCCTCGATCTTGTGAGCGGCGCGGGAACTGAAAAATTTGCGCCTTCGAAGCTCAATCAAAGAATCCGCGGCACCAGCGTGACTTACGAGGACCTTGCCTTCAAATTTCTTTACTGGCCGACTGCTCGCGTGTTGGGCGAGGAAAATGTTCGCACTCGCAATTGTTGGAAATTGCAACTGCGCGCGCCCTCGCGCGACTCGCAGTATTCAAATCTGTTGTTGTGGATCGACAAGGCGAGCGGCGCACTAATGCGGATGGAAGGCTACGATTGGAACGCGCAACTCGCGAAACGCTTCGAAGTCGTTTCCGCGCAAAAGATCGAGGGTCGCTGGTTTCTGAAACAAATGCGTGTAGAAGAATTTCAGCCAGGCGCGAGTCACGTGCAGGCGAGGACGTATCTGGAAATCAAAAGGTAGGGACGCCGCGCTGCGGCGTCCGCCTCAAATGTTAGCTGGGTGAAGGCGTTAGCGGACCTGGTGCTGATCGGATTTTGCTCCGCTCACCACCAGCCTGCGGCCGAGGAATTCCTTGTCGTGCAATTCTTCCACGGCGCGCTTCGCTTCCTCGATGGTTTGCATTTGCACAAAAGCAAAACCTTTCGAGCGCTGGTTGTGCCGGTAGCTTACGACCTCGGCATTTTGCACGTGCCCCACGCCGTTGAACAATTCAAATAGATCGCTCTCGGTTGCGTCGAAGGACAAGTTGCCAACGTAAAGACGCGGCGAAGTGACTTCTATCCGTTCAGGCTTGCGCGCCGGTCGCGAAGGCTGTGCGCCGTTGCGCGGCTGCGCCGCGGTTTTCGTTTTCTCCCCGCCGTTTCCGAAAAATTCGGCAACCCGTTGCCAGAATGTCTTTTTTTGCGTCTTTGCCGCTCCCTGCGGGCCACGAAAGCGTTCGTGATTTCCTCTGCTGCGTCGGCCCCCACCGCGCGGGCGGCGTGAGCGTCTTCCGGATGAATAAGAGTTCATGTTGATTCTTAGGTTTAGTCCAATTGTTAAAAGGGCGGAGCGCCCCGAAAAGGCTCGGGACACCGTCCGCGGCGCGCGAATCATCAAGAGTCCAGTCAAACTTTCTCCTCTGTGACGCCAATGGAAACTCCGCCTCTGTGTGTCGGAAATGGACTTGTCTCGAAGCGCAACCCGGCGCACTCAACCAACGAAGCAGTGATACCGCAACCATTTGCAGCATCGGTTCAAGAAATCTGAATCGTCGTAGAAACCGGACGCTCGGAAGATCGAAGAAGATTCCCGACATCTCGGCCCGATTATGGCTTAGGTGGCGGCTGATTGCAAGTGGAAGGATCGGGAATGACTAAGGTCGAATAACGAATGACGAATTAAGCCCGAATGCCAAATGACGAAACCACTGCGTCGAATTCGCCCGACATTCGGATTTCGTCATTCCTTCGTCATTAGTCATTCGGAATTCGTCATTGAGTCGCGGAGCGAATAGATCCGCGACTTCACGTATTCTCGCGGGCGCTCTCCGCGGATCGGGCGCATAAAATATCGCAATTCACGTCGGGTCAGTTTTGGCTCGTAGCCGAACTCCGGCATCAGATCGCGGCAATGCCATTCGACCCACCCGATTTCGTCTTCAGAGAGTTCGCGCCGCCACCGAGTCGTCGGTTCGGAGCTGATTTGTGAAAAGTTAATGCGCGCCGCGGAGTTGCCACTCCAAAACTGGCCCATTTTCGTCGGCGTCAGCACAGTGTCCGGATCGAACTGGACCTCGAGGTAAGCGCAAACTTCTTGCATTGTGCTGGCAGGCTCGCAGACCAATTTTTCGTAGGGCACTACGAGGCCAAGCACCTCCCCGTCGCGGACGCGCCTGGCGAGCCGGGCAGCCACCCGCCAATGCGCGATCACGTAATAAGTCGAGAACCTTCCTGTTTGCCTCGTTTTCTCCAGCGCGATTTGCGCCGCAAGAATGGCGCGCGGATCGCGCATCGTCACCAGAATTTTTGCATGTGGAAAGCGAGCGAGAATAGCCCCGATGTAATTACGGTTGGCTGGAGTCTTTTCCACCCAGCACGCGATCGTGTCGAGCGAGCGGCCTAGAGTGGCCGCGTACGCTTTGACCATGAGAATCAGCAAATCCTCCTGCGCGTTCACAGGATCAAACGCCGCATCCTCAAATGTCTTGAGAAATTTTTCGCGCGGAAACGTCGAGTAATTGCGCTTGCCCCACTTGCACGGGCCACCGAACAGCACGTTGGAAAGCGATTGTTTGGTCAGATAATCAAACTGCGCGCGGCGACCGCGTGGCGCATATTTGGTCAGGACGGTAGGGAAGTAAGCGGTTTCCTCTGGCAACACGAGTAACTCAGGATGGTTATCGAGCAGGGCCACCAAAAGCGTAGTGCCCGATTTCGCCTGGCCGGCGATAAAGCAGGCGCGCTGCTCGAAGGGCAACGTCGAAGTCATTGGGCGAGCTTACAATATGTACAGGTGAAATGATAATAGCCCAGCGTTTTAAAGCTGGGCAAAATGCATCCGAAGACGCAAGTCCCATCAGGGACGGAAGAACGGTTCGTCCGTCCCGACTGGGACTCTTTACGATCCTAATCCTCGATCCCAGCGCTAAAGCGCTGGGCTATTGCCTCGTTGACTGCGGAGAAACCAGTCGATGAACTTTTGCAGACCTTCACTCAACTTAGTAGTTGGCTTGTAACCGAGCAATTTTCTCGCTTTGGAAATGTCCGCGCAAGTGAGGGGCATATCGCCAGGTTGCTCCGGCAGCCGATTAACTTTTGCCTTTTTTCCAAGTGCATTTTCGATTGCCGAAATCAGTTCTTTCAGCTGAATGGTTTCGCTCTCGCCCAGATTAAAAACATCGTAGAGCGGACCTTGGTACTGGAGCGCGGCCATCGTTCCCTGAATCACATCATCGATGTAAGTGTAATCGCGGCGCGTGCTGCCATCTCCAAATTGATCGATGGGTTGGCCGGCATAAATGCGCCGGGTGAATTGATGAATGGCCAGATCGGGACGTTGACGTGGGCCGTACACGGTGAAATAACGAAGCGCCACGACACGCATTTGATAGAGATGCGAGTAAGTCGAGCAAAGAAATTCGCCTGCGACTTTTGTGGCGCCGTAGGGACTGAGTGTCTGAATAAGATGTTGTTCCTCAGAAAATGGGATCGTTTTCGAAGCTCCGTAAACCGATGAGCTGGATGCAAAGATGAATCGCTCAACACCGGTTACGCGCGCCGCCTCGAGCAGATGCAACGTCCCGCTGACATTTGTGTCGCAATAGAGTTGCGCGTGTTGAATCGAGGGTCGAACACCCGCGCGCGCAGCCAGATGCGCAATCGCGTCAACTTTCTCGCGATGAAATAAACTCCGCACCGATCCGCCGTCGCGAAGATCGACGTGGTAGACAGTCACGTCCTTGGCAAAACCGGCAATGTTCGCATGCTTGATTTGCGGATCGTAAAAATCATTGAAGTCGTCAAGGATGACGACTTCATGCCCGGCCGCCAGCAGCTTCTCGACAAGATGCGACCCAATGAAACCCGCGCCGCCTGTAACCAAAATTCGCATTGATCAGAAGTTCAACCACGAAGCACACGAAGTGCACGAAGAAAATAATGGTTGGGGGGACTGTCCCGATAGGGACGCCGCGCTGCCCCGAAAGCTTTCGGGGGTCGGCGCAGCACGCCGACCGTACCATTTAAAAATCGCGGCAGTGCGAAAGCAGATAAATCCAGTTTAACACGAAAGCTAAAATGACAGATACACGCACGAATGTTTTCCCCCCGTGCGTGCAAAAACAGATTCGTAAACGTGGCGCGCGCGTTGTGAGTGTCGCAAAGGCGTAAAGATCAAACGCCATTACGCCACATAGCGCTGTGAAGACGAGTGGATTCCATTTCAATGCAGCGAGAAAGTGGCCATGAAAGAATTGAATCGCGCATCGCGTCATCCCGCATGTGACACACGGCAGACCGGTAATCTCATGAAACATGCAGCGCGGCCATGGTAAACCGATTGCCAACCAAGACGCTGCCAGCGTCAGCGACACCAGTGAGACGCTTAGCCAGATTAACTCGTGATCAATCTCACCTGTAGCAACACGCCGAACGCGGAGCCGCATTTTACCGGGGAATCAATGCTGTGCTGCGTTCCAAGCGCCCAATGCCCCGAACATGAACGCGATGAGCAATCCGCCGCCGCAACAAACAATCAGCGGAAGGAAAACGGCAAGAACAGCGCGGCCGGTGTCGGTTTCATGGGCGCGCGCCAAGCCAATGCAACTGCAAACAAGCGCCCAAACGCCCGCAATCACTCCGCCACAAATCGGGATCATTTGCAAAGGACCGGTGGAGCCATGAGAAAAAGCCAGAACGCGGAACGTCGTTTCGAACGATTGGTTTGCGCCACCAACAATCATCAAACAGAGATGCACGATCGCGCTACCGATGAAGAGCCCGATTACGATGAACAGAGGTAGCAGGACAAGAAACACAGCGGAGCCAATCCCCATCCCGGCCATCGCTGCGAACGTGCTCTGACGATCGGCGAAGAAACCGATGGATTGCAAGCCCAGCGAGAACAGAAACGAGACGACGCCTCCGACGCATCCGCCGATGAGCGCGTAAATGAGCGGCTCACCTAAACCGCCTTCGCGCTTCATGGCCGCGAATGCTTCGCCCGGTTTCGTAAGCACCATCACCAGAGTTTCGATAAATGCGTTGACTAAACCGCGCTCTTCCCGGCGCTCCCATGGCAGGCCGCCACCCGGCGCAGCAGTTTCTGAGGTCGCGGCCGCACCGATCTGAGGAGGCGGCGGCGCAGGCGTAGCCGATCCCAACTCTGGGAACTGCGAGAGTGGCTGCCAGTTCGCCATTCCTTCGCGCCACCCAATGTCGCCAGGAGCGAAGCGGCCAGTGCGCAGGCCTTCGCGAACTTCTTCTTCGGAAAATACGCCCAAACTTGTTGCGCCCCGGTTAACGTGAATCATGGCCATAATGCGCTCGTTCTACTGAGGCGTAGCGCGGAGCGCAAGGTTAAATCGTTACGAGCGTTACAAAGGGAAGCCGTATTCGTCCTAGTAACTCTTGTAACCGTTTTAACTTTGCAACTTTTCTGGTTGGTCCAGCGCTCGCCAGAAATACCAGGCCGCAACTGAACGGTGCGGTCGCCATTTCTCCCCAAGCTTCATAAGCTGTTTCGGTGTCGGGAGTTTTCGCCGGCCAAAGGTTTTGGCGAAACCTTTGCGAACACCGTAATCATCGACTGGCCAGACATCCGGGCGGCCCAGATCGAAAAGAAGAAGCATCTCGACTGTCCAGCGGCCGATCCCGCGCACAGTTGTGAGACGCGCGACGATTTCGTCATCGCTCATCCGAAGAAGCGCGTGCCCGGACGGCACGGTGCCGTCAATTGTTTTCGCAGCGAGATCCTTAATCGCGGCGATCTTCGCGCGCGAAAGACCAGCAGCGCGAAGCGTTTTGTCCGGCGTGGCGAGAACTTTTGCGGGATCGAGCCGTTTTCTTTTTGGATAAAGCGCGCGGACGCGATTCCAAATGCTGGCAGCCGCTTTTCCGTTCAGCTGCTGGTAGGCAATGGATTCGGCCAGAGCGTCGAATGGGCGGATCGATACGGCCGGGCCAATCTCATAACGCCGCGAGCGGGCGATCAACGCCGCCATCCGCGGATCGCTCGCGCGGAGCAGTTGATGGGCCTGATGGTAGTTCATGAAACCAAAAGTACCCGAAACATAACGATGCTTGAAAAGGCGCAATCGTTTTCCAGTTCTGGGGAGCGCAGGCTGCTAGCCTGCAGCGTTCGGCAGCTTGCCGAACGCATTCTGGCGCAATTCAGTCTGAGGGTGCGAATCATGTTCACGGCAAGCTGCCGCGAACTACAGGCTGGCAGCCTGTGCTCCCCAGACTTGCCGAACCAACTCTTTTCGGTTTCCTAAAGGAGCATGGAAACGCAATTAACCTGGTACGGCCAGTCCGCTTTCAAAATCGTTACGCCGCGGGGAAAAGTTCTGCTCGTCGATCCGTGGCTGACGAATCCTGTTTTCGAAAAAGCGAAGGACGAACTCGCCGCGCTCGAGCATGTCGATCTTATTCTGGTTACACACGGACATTCTGATCACGTGGGAGACGCGGTGGAGATCGGTAAAAGGACGCGTGCGAAACTGGTAGCGACATTCGATTTATCGGCGGCCATTGTTAGCGCGCTCGGTTATCCGAGCGATCTCGCTGATATGGAAACGACCGGGCACATGGGTGGCACGCTCACTCTGTTTGGCGGTGAAGTCGCAGTCACATTTGTGCCCGCATGGCATGGCTCAGCAGTTTCCAAGGACGAAACCGCACCGCCGGTTTATGCCGGCACTCCCGCCGGATTGGTGATCGCGCTGCGCGACGGTCCTACGATCTATCACACGGGCGACACAGATTTGTTTTCCGACATGGCGCTGGTGTCGCGTTTTCACAAAATCGACACCATGCTGGTTTGCATCGGCGACCATTTCACGATGGGACCTGCTCGGGCGGCAGAAGCAGTCAGGCTGGTCAATCCGCGCGAAGTAATTCCCATGCACTACGGAACGTTTCCAGTGCTCACGGGCACACCTGAAGTGTTCCAACGCGAACTGAAAAGGCGCAAATCAAAGGCCAAACTGCGCGTCATCAAAATCGGGGAGACAATTGCGCTGGGCGCGCGTTAAATGGCCGGCGTCTGCTGTAGCCGCTTCGTTATACAAAGTATGACGCTGATGTGTTTTACCTTCGGCGTGTCGCATCGCCCACAGAGCGACGGCTACAATTCATACGGTCGCAATAGCCAATGAGATCGAATAGAACATCAACAATGCCAACTCGGGAAAAAGGGACAAGTCTGGCAGAGCAACTAACAAATCACATACCTCAAGCCCTGAGCAACGCCGCGGCGAGATTCGTCGATTCCCTAAAGATTAATTCAGTCTCCGAGAAAGTCCGCCATCGGCGGCGAGTGGTAATTAAGCGGCGCAACGGATATAGCGAACAGCTCGCCGAGCTATCGAATTTGTATTTTCGCATGGCTGGCATACCGATTCGTTTCTGGGCCAAGGTCGAAGACTGGCGACGGTGGGAAGTGGAGTGTTTCAAAATGCTCAATGGCGACCGTTTTCGTGCCTGGGCATCCGGTGATAAAACGGTCTGCGCCGACAAACTGCCGGGAAAAAGCCTGTGGGAGCATTTAGAACAGCGGAGGCTCTCGCGCGAAATGGTCGAAGCGGCTGGCCACGAATTCCGGCGCGCTCATCAACTCCGGAGCCATGAGTTTCGCGGGCCGTGGTCGCACGGCGACGCAGGAGCGAACAATGTGATCTATGACGAGAAGACCGGCCGAGCTCGGTTGATCGACTTTGAAATTGTGCACGACAAATCGTTACCCGCGAGATCGCGACAGGCGGATGATTTGTTGGTTTTCCTACTGGACTTGATCGCAGTGGCGCCCAACCCGCAGTGGCTCACTTTGGCGTTGTCCTTTCTC
>QHNK01000139.1 GCA_003218415.1 Verrucomicrobiota bacterium
ACCCACGATCAGTGTGTGAATATCGTGCGTGCCTTCGTACGTCGAGACGGTTTCAAGGTTCATGAGATGCCGGATAACGGAGTATCGATCAGTGATGCCTGCGGCGCCGAGGATGTCACGCGCCTTGCGCGCGCATCGCAGCGCCATCCACACATTGTTGCGTTTCGCCAGCGAAATCTGCGCAGACCGCGCCGAGCCAACCTCCATCAGGCGGGTGAGACGCAACGCCAGCAATTGCGCCTTCGTAATCTCCTGGGCCATCCAGACAAGCTTTTGCTGCACCAATTGGAAACCGGCAATCGGACGCCCAAATTGTTCGCGCGACTTGGCGTAGGCCAGCGCAGTTTCATAGCAATCAATCGCCGCGCCAATGACTCCCCACGCAATCCCTGTGCGCGCATACGACAGACACGACAACGCCGCGCCGAGCCCCGATGCCTTCGGCGGCTGAATTGAGCGGATTGCAACCGCAATCCTTGCGCATCCCCAGCCACGATGGCGTGATGTTGAACGTGGGTTATTTCGGGGGCAGCGGAAGGCCTGTTCTTTTCACGCACTACGTGGCGATTGGCGCCCAAATTGTCGAGCAGCCGATTGAAGGCATCATTATTTTCGCCGATGTCGATCTTCAGCCTAAAGAGACCGAGATCGACTTTTGGCGCAATCCCCTCCTGCCGGAGACTAAACGGCGCGCGCGACGAGCGCGTTCAGCGTGGTCCGTTGCATCGCGATACAAAAGATTTCTAGATCAAAGCGTCGCCGTGTCTTACAAAAACAAATATTCAACTAGCCGTCGACCATGTCACACCGATCGAAGACGAAAGAACCGAAGCATCTCAAGCCGGGCCCGCGCAGAAAGGATTTGAAAAAGAAGCACCGGCCGCGCGTCCGGCTTTCCCGGCACAAGCAGAGGAGCGTTTGGTTTCAATCCCGCAGCGCCTGGCCCATGCGAGAAGCACCCGTGCACGCTCTGGTGCGCGAGCGAAATAGAGCGGAGCAAACATTGCCGGCGACAGAAAATGTTGTGTGGAAGTGCATTGGTCCGACCAACATCGGTGGCCGGATGACAAGCATCGTTTGTCATCCGGAAAAACCTGACTGCATCTGGGCGGGAGCGGCGGCGGGTGGCGTGTGGCAGAGTAACGATGCGGGTCGAACCTGGCGCGCACTTTGGCGCGACCACGACACCTTGAACATCGGGTCGCTGGCGATTGATCCGAAAAATCCCGCGGTGATTTATTGTGGCACGGGCGAAGCGAACTTGTCGGTCGATTCGTACGCCGGGGTGGGGATTTATCGTACGGACAACGGTGGCAAGACTTGGAAGTTGCTAGCCTCATCAGACGAGACAGGCGTGCCGACGCGCATCGGCGTGATCGCGATCGATCCTTTCGATTCGAAGCATTTGCGGATCGGCGGCGTCGGGGCAAACGAGTCGAGCGCACGGCCGAAGGATTTCGGCGGAATGTTTGCTTCGCATGACGGCGGCGCGACGTGGGAGCGTGAATCTTTCGTTTCGAGGAACAATTACTGGTGTCACGCGATTGTTTTTCATCCGGCGAAACGGCGCGTGATTTTCGCCACATTCACAGAGCAAGGAGCGAAAAGCGGTATTTGGCGTTCGGCTGACGGCGGCGAGAATTGGATGCAATTAACGGAAGGTCTGCCGGCTCCGGAGTGTTTTGGTCGGACAAGTTTGGCAATCAGCTTGTCGAATCCCGACGTGATGTATGCTTTCGCGGAAGATGCTCACAGCTACCGGAGCGATTTGCTGCTCGGTGTTTTCCGAAGCGACGATGGCGGAAAAAGCTGGCGAGAAATTGGGGGCAAACATTTCTCGGATGAAGGACAAATTTCGTACGGAAACACCATCGCCATTCATCCGAAGGATCCTGATCATGTCTTGTGCGGCGGTGTCGATCTCCATCTGACGACCGACGGCGGCAAGCACTGGAAGAAGGTGACGCGATGGGACGCGAAGGCCGGCCAGCCGAAATACGCGCATTCCGATCATCATCAACTCTTGATGCCGGCGGCCGCACGGGGACAAGTCTATACCGTTAACGATGGCGGTGTGGACGTCAGCTACGACGGAGGTGTGACCTGGTCGAATCGCAGCAAAGGCCTCGCGGTTACGATGTATTACGATTTCGATGTTGCGCAAAGTGACAGCCGCCATTTCGGGGGTGGCGCGCAAGATAACGGAACGGTGGTCACGAGGACTGGCCGCCACAACGACCATTTTGAAATCCTCGGCGGTGACGGCGGCTGGATGATTTATGATCCGGCCGATGCCGGGCACATCTTCGCTTCGTATTACAACATGAATATCTGGCGGTGGTGCAATGGCCGGCGCTGGGATGTTTCGCCGCCAGCGCCGCAAAAGGAAAAGGATTCAATTTGGATGGTCTATGTCACGATGGATCCCGGCGATGCCAAAACAGTTTTCACCGGATCAAAGCGTGTCTGGCGAACGAAGAACGCAGGGAAAACGTGGAAGGCCGTATCGCCTGTTCTCGACGGCAGTGCGATTTCTGTCATTGAAGTGGCGCCGGGCGACTCGAATCGCATTTACGTGGGCACGAAAAACGGCGGTTTTTTTCGCAGTGTCGATGGAGGAAAGACGTGGAGCGCAAACTTGGCGGGCGCGACACTGCCCGGTCACGAGATTACGCGAATCGACTCAACGGCAAAACTTGGGCCAGATTTCGTTTTGATCACGCTAGGAAACTTCGGGCACTCGCATCTGTTTCGGTCGCAGGATGGCGGCAAGAGCTGGGAAGACATCGATAAAGGTCAACTTCCGGACGTGCCGCATAACGCGGTGGTGATCCGCCCGGACGCGCCGAGGACGGTGTATGTGGCAACTGATGCCGGCGTATTTGTCTCGCGCAATTCAGGCCGAAGCTGGATGAACATGAGCGCGAACTTGCCGAACGTGAACGTTGTCGATCTTATCTTTCACGAAAAAGATCGAACGCTGAGTGCGGCGACTTACGGTCGAAGCTTGTGGCGAACGCGGCTCGACTGAATAGAAATATTGTCGATGGCAAGACCGAACGCTGCGCTAAATCTGTTCTTGACTTTGCAAGGCTGTTCCTACCGAATGAGTCGGTAATACGGAGGTAATCATGCCGCGCGCAAAGAAATCGAAATCCAGAAGCAAAAAGAAAGCAAAAAAACGGCGATCGACGGGACGGCCAAAGCGGTCGACGGGTCCAAGGAACTGAAGTTTTTAACGCAACGTTTGCGGCGTGTTTCAGCTCAGGGACGAACTGAGCAAACACTGGCCCAATTTGTTGTTCGCTTCGTCGGAGCTTCGCGCGCGTTTCGCTTGCGTCACGCCTGAGAAATGCTGCGACATTTGCTCTCGACGCTCGGCATATACATTGACACGAGCGTTCAGCAATTCTACGCCATGAAGTAGATGTCTGCTGGGCTTCAACCAAATGCCGAGCTCGAAATCGCTCACGTCTTGTTCATAGACGTGGTCGAATATTCGAGGCTACTGATCAACGAGCAGAGCGCGCTTTTGGCTGAGCTCAATCAGGTGGTTCGAACAACGCCTCATTTCCGCACTGCCGAAGCGGCAGGCAAACTGATCCGCATTCCCGTCGGCGACGGGATGGCACTCGTATTTTTCACCAACCCGGAAGCTCCAGTGCAGTGCGCATTGGAAATTTGCAAGGCTCTACAGGATCATCCGCATATTCACTTGCGCATGGGGATTCATAGCGGTCCGGTGGACCCGGTTAGGGACGTCAATGACAGGTCGAATGTCGCTGGCGCGGGAATGAACATCGCCCAGCGAATCATGGATTGCGCAGACGCCGGGCACATTCTTCTTTCCAAGCGGGTTGCGGAGGATCTGGCTCAATACGGTCACTGGAAGTCGCGTCTGCATGATCTGGGAGAGATTGAAGTAAAGCACGGCACCGTAGTCTCCGTGTTTAACCTCTACGGCGAAGGTTTCGGCAACTCACAAGTTCCTACCAGGATCAAAAAACAGTCACGGCGATTGTTCCCGAGTCGCGGTCAAACCCGAACTAGTCGGCGACGCAGTGCCGTCAGGGCAGTCGTTTTCCTTGTTTTACCGATCGCGATCGGCATTGCGGCTTGGGCGTATTTCCGAAATCCCTCTCGTGAAGTGGGCGGAGCAGCGTTCATTCCACTCAAAAGCATCGCGGTGCTCCCGTTCGATAACTTCAGCGACGATAAACAAGGCACGTATTTCGCCGACGGCATCCAGGACGACATTTTAACCGCGCTCTCCCAAGTCTCTGATTTAAAGGTCATCAGCCGCAATTCCGTGATGCAGTACCGTGAGAAGGCGAGGAATATGCGCGAAATCGGTCAGGCATTGGGCGTCGCGTATTTGTTGGAAGGCAGCGTTCGGCGCGCGAACGATAAAGTCCGAATCACGGCACAATTGATCGACGCGCGGAATGATCAGCACGTTTGGGCCGAGCATTACGACCGCGATTTGGCCGACGTTTTCGCAATCCAAAGCGAGGTGGCGGAGAACATCGCTACGCAACTAAAGGCAAATATTTCTCCGAGCGAAAAAGCGGCGATTGATGTGCGACCGACGCGCGACCTGGAGGCATTCGACCTTTACCTCCAAGCCAAACAGTTGATCAACACCTTTTCCGATACCCCCGATCGGAAGGAGACTCTGCTTAAAGCCGTTCGATTACTCGATGAAGCGATTTCGCGAGACCCAAATTTTGCGTTGGCTTATTGCTGGGCATCGCGTGCGAACGACGACTTGTATTGGTTTGATCTCGACCACACCCCAGCTCGGCTAGCACAAGCGAAGGCGACAGCGCAAAAGGCGCTGGCTCTTGCGCCCGACTTGGGCGAAGCGCACCTGGCCCAGGCGATGTTTTATTATCACGGCATGCGCGACTATGCGCAGGCTCGGGAAGAACTGGCCACTGCCCGGCGCTTCCTACCCAACAATGCTGAGATATTCTCCGTCACTGGGTTGATCGATCGGCGTCAGGGTCGATGGGATGACGCGCTTAAGAACCAGGAAAAAGCGGCTGAGTTGGATCCTCGCAATCCGCGAATTCTCGGCGACCTCGCCATTCTCTACGATCTGCTGCGTCGATATGACGAGGAACAAGCTGTATTCGACCGTGCGGCCGCCGCCAATCCCGCCAACGCCACTTATTTTCAAATGATGCGCGCGTCGATCGAGCTGGAAAAAGGAAATATAAAAACGGCGCGCCTTGGATTGGATTCTTTGCCCGCCGGCTACGATCCTGCTGGAGCGGTCACTTTCACACGCATCAGCCTTGCCTTGTACGAGCGCGACCCGTCCGCCGCCGAAAAAATTCTGGCGGCATCAAATCTTGAAGAGATTGTCGGTGGCACAGGCTCGTTATTGCCGAGCAGTTGGTTCGAGGCGTTGATTGCACGAGCACAAGGCGAGGGGCAGAAAACGCGCGAGGCGTTTAATGCCGCCCGTCTGAAAATAGAGGCAAAGCTGCACGACCATCCTGACGATGGAATTTTGGTCGCTCAGCTTGGTCTCATCGACGCCGGACTGCAGCGAAAACAAGAGGCAATCGCGGAAGGCCTGCGCGCGGTCGAGCTGCGACCGATCTCGAGTGATGCCATCGACGGCGCGGCTGTCCTTTCGAGTGTGGCGATGATTTACGCCTGGGTCGGCGATGTTGATTCGGCAATGGAACGGTTGGTGTTTCTTGCCAAAACGCCCGGCGGTCCAGACTACGGGCAACTGAAGTTTGATCCTGCATGGGACGCCGTCCGCCGCGAGGCGCGGTTCGCAAAGATGCTGGGCGGACTCCAACCTGAATCTGGGCGGCACTAGGGGCAGGATTTGTGATGTCCCTCGGTCGCCGCGGCGACCTCGGGATGACTCGCTGAAGAAATGGGTTAAGCTAAATCATGAGCGAGTCAGTTTACATTCTCGGCGGCGGGCGCACCGATTTTAAGCGTAACCTGAAGAAGGAAGGGAAAACCATCCGGCACATCATCATCGAAGCCGGAAAAAAGGCGATCGATGACGCGAAGATTGATCCGGCGGAAATTCAGGCGGGCGCGGTTGGCAATTTTAACGCGGGTCAGTTTACGAAACAGTTGCAGCTCGGCGCGTTTATCCCCGAGATCGATCCGAAATTGCGCGGCATACCGACGATGCACACCGAAGCGGCGTGCGCGTCGGGGGCGCTCTCGGTGTTGCTCGGCGCCGAA
>QHNK01000140.1 GCA_003218415.1 Verrucomicrobiota bacterium
AACCGGCGCTCGACTGGATCAACGAAGTCGCAGCGAACTTGCAGCGCGGCTACGTAATCGCGGTCGATTACGGACGTTCGGACGCCGAATTTCAGGGGGACGTCCAGATCCGCGCGCGACATCGGAATCTTGATTCGCCATTCGAGCAAATCGGGCATGCGGACATCACAATGCACGTGGATTGGCCGAGCATCGCCGAGTGCGCGCAAGCAAACGGCTTACGCGTCGCCGGATTCACTGATCAACATCACTTCCTCACCGGAATCATGTCTGAACTTGGTAGGGTCGGTTCACCCGAACCGACTGCGACCGATTGGGGTCAATCGCCGCTTCCTGATTCGCCCAAGGCAAAACGCGAATTGCAAACGCTGTTGCATCCGGAAATGCTCGGTCGCGCTTTTCAAGTGCTCGCGCTATCAAAAAATGTCGATCCCGCGGCGCCGAAGTTGGCAGGCTTCAAATTCGCACGTTAAACCAGCCTCTGTACTCGGAGTCAGCCGAGACACTACGCCAGAATTACGCGCTCGACGTGGGCATAGATGTTGAACGACGGCGGACGCAGGAATCCAATGAGCGTTTGATTGCCTTGCCGTGCAAAACTCACCGCGAGAGTGGAAGGCGCTGAGACAGCAGCAATGACCGGAATCCCGGCGGCGAGCGCTTTTTGAATGATCTCCAAAGATGCCCGGCCGCTGACGAGCAGGAGATGCTCGTCCAACGGCAGACGACCGTCGAGAAATGCGCGGCCGATTGCTTTGTCCACCGCGTTGTGGCGCCCGATGTCTTCGCGCGCGACTTTCAATTCGCCCTTCACATCGAAAATTCCGGCGGCGTGAATTCCGCCGGTGCGCGCGAAATCGCTTTGAGCGTTTCGCAGTTTTTCTGGAAGCGAGAGCAAAGTTTCAATATCAATCCGGATTGCTTTCGATGTTATGGGCGGGAAATTTTGTCGAATGGCTCCGATGTTTGTCTTTCCGCACAGACCACAACTGCTGGAAATTGTCCCAAAGCGCTTCGTCGAGTTCAGTTTCAGTTTCACGCCCTCCTTGAGATCGATAATCACCCTGTTATCGCGATCTGCCGAAATCCGCGCGATCTCGTCGCGCGCCCGGACGATCGCCTCTGACACCAAAAATCCGGCCGCGAGTTCTTCGTCGTGACCGGGCGTTCGCATCGTGGTCGCCAGAGTTTTGCGTCCGATGCGGAGTTCAAGCGGTTCTTCAATGGTCAGATCGTCGGGCAAATACTCCAGCTCGCCGTCGCGTTTTCGCCGGATGATTTTTTGCGAATCGATGCTGCTTTCCTTCATGTGAAATGAGCCACTCGATGGTATCATGGGCGCGGTGGAAATCTGCTATCTTTACATTTCTCCAGGACACAATTTTGTCGGCCATCACGGTCGCGAGCCGGACGCTTACCCGATGATCGAAGTGCCGATGATCGAATGTGTGGCTGGCCGCGGCATTCGCGGGGATCGCTACTTCGATTTCAAGGACGATTACAAGGGTCAGATCACATTTTTTTCACTCGATGTTTTCGATCAGCTTTGCCAGGTGCTCGGGCTGCGACATATATCGCCAGCCGCGGCGCGGCGCAACATCAGCATGCGCGGTGCCGATCTCAACGAATTGATCGGCCAGGATTTTGAGGTGCAAGGCGTCCGTTTTCACGGCACGCAGGAGTGCCGGCCATGCTATTGGATGAACCGCGCCATCGCGCCTGGTGCAGAAGAATTTCTAAAGGGCCGCGGGGGATTGCGGGCGAAAATTCTTAGCGACGGCAATCTCCGCTCCACGACCGCCAATGGTCATCCTGAGCGGAGCGAAGAACCTCCCCTATCAAGCTTGCAGCACGCTTAGACGCAAGCGTGATCGATCAGTCTATGTGAGGTTCCTCGCTTCGCTCGGAATGACAATCGAAAACGGGGCATGAACATCAGCGCTGTGCTGCTTGCTGGTGGTGAATCACGGAGGATGGGCAAAGACAAAGCAACCGTTCTCTTCCGCGGAAAACCGCTCTGGCAAATTCAAATCGACCTTCTGCGGAAATTGGAACCTGCGGAGATTTTTGTTTCGGCAAGAACTGATCCATCGTGGCGACCTGACGACGTGCAGTTCGTCGCAGACGATCCGCCATCACGCGGACCGCTTAGCGGTATTGCCGCGTCGCTGGAGCAGATGCACACCGCGCATCTGCTGGCGTTCGCGATCGATATGCCGTTCATGAGCCAGACTTATCTGCGTTATCTTTGCAACCAGATCGAGGCGACTGTCGGCGTCCTTCCGAAGATCGATAACCGCGCTGAACCGCTGGCGGCGATTTATCCTCGCGAAGCGAGCGTCGATTTTCAACGCGCGCTGTCGGGCGCGGATTTTTCATTGCAAAGCGTTGTCCGCCGTCTGGTCGAGAGTGGAAATGTGCGGGAAATATCCGTCACAGGGGAGGAGAAAAAATTATTCCGGAATGTGAATGAACTCGCTGACCTGCAATCGGCGTGAAGTCCGTTTCGCGCTGTAGCCACGGCCCTGTGGGCCGTTCCCCTAGCGCAAGGCTGCGATTTGCATGATGACCCGCCACAGGCCGGTGGCTACAGGAAATTTCCGAGCTAATACAAGCTGCCCTTGCAAATGCGCTGCGCGTGGTCGATATGTCCGCTGCGATTTGGGGATGCTGATGAGATTGTCGATGTTGCGCAGCGCGGCTTTGTTTTTTTCGCTTCCAGCGTGCGCCTTTGCCGCCAACAGCGTAGTGAATCTTTCGCATTACGACATGATGCGGCCGGATTTTGCGGCGATGAAGAGCGAGGGAATCCTCGGTGTGATCCACGAAGCCACGTATCCGCGCTTGGAGCGCGATACGAAATATTTCGAACGGCAGCAGGCCGCGACACGGGCCGGTTTGCTCTGGGGAGCGTATCACTACGGCAATGGTACCGATCCTATTCGCCAGGCTGATCATTTCCTCAGCGTCGTGTCTAACGCCTGGGCACAAACCGATCCGGCGGCGCGATCAAACGGCGTCCTGCTCGTGCTCGATTTCGAAAAGAACGGCCATTATCCCGGCGGCACGATGCGGGTCGATCAAGCGATCGCGTTCGTCCAGCGGATCCACGAACGCACCGGCAAATATCCCGGCATTTATTCCGGCGAATATAATATGCGACAGACTCTTGGGAGTCGGAATGTGAGCGGCGTGCAGAAGAGCATTTTAGCAAAGTGCTGGCTCTGGCTGGCAAATTATAGCAGCCAACCGCGAGCCACATCGCCTTGGGACTTCTGGCATCTGTGGCAGTATTGCGGGGATGGCCGGTGCAAACTTCCTCGATCAGCATATCCGAAAAGTGTTGCGAACATCCTCAAAGCCGAACGCAACATCTTTAACGGGAGCCGGACTGCGTTACAAACTTTCTGGCAGGAACGCGCATGGACTCCCGGCGGCGAAAAACCTCGTCGCGAACCGGAGCGGACGCTCACGGCCGAATTGTAAGGCGCGCCTTACACATAAAAAAAGTTCCGTCGTGCCGGTCATCGGCAGAGCGAAAGTCTGTCTGCAGAGGCGAGCGTTGGGCACTGTCTCGACGACCGCATTCCGGTAGTTGCGTTCAATCGCCGTCGCGTGCACAAGTGACATTCTCACTATGCATCATTCTCTCCCTGTCGCCGGGCTGCTCCGCATCCTGGCAATTCTATCCGCCATGCAAATAACGTCTGTCTCTCTTAACGCGGAGAAGCCGTCTGCGAAAAGTTCACCGTCCCCCCGAACTGCCGGCGACAATCCACTTCTGGTGGAAAGTACTTTGCCGTATCACGCACCGCCGTTTGATAAAATCAAGGATGAGCATTTTGTGCCCGCGATCGAAGCCGGAATGCGCGAAGAACTGAAGGAGATCGACCCGATCGCGAACAGTTCTGACAAGCCGACGTTCGATAACACGATCGTCGCGCTCGAGCGCAGCGGACGATTGCTCGATCGCACGCAGCGAACCTTCTCGAACCTGAACGCATGCGACACAAACCCGACGCGGCAGAAGATCGAGAAGGAAATGGCGCCGAAACTTTCTGCGCATCGCGACGAGATTTTTTTAAATGCGAAATTGTTCGCGCGGGTTCAGGAGCTTTACGACAAACGAGATAAGCTCGGACTCGATCCGGAGTCGGCTTATTTGCTCGAGCGGTATTACAAGGATTTTGTGCGCGCGGGCGCGAAGCTGTCCGATGCCGACAAAGAGAAGCTGAAGAAGATCAACGCCGAGCTGGCGACTTTGCAGACGCAGTTTGAGCAAAACGTCCTGAAGGAACGGAACGCCGCCTCAGTTGTCGTCGATCGCAAGGAACAACTGGCCGGCCTGACAAACGACCAACTGGCTGGCGTCACCGCGGCGGCGAAAGCAGAACACAAGGAAGGCAAGTTCGTCATTCAACTCCAGAACACGACCGGGCAGCCGTTGCTTGGCTCGTTGCAGGATCGACCTCTGCGCGAGCGGATCCTGCAGGCGTCGCTCTCGCGCAACAGCAAAGGCGGCGAGTTCGATACGCTCGACACTGTCCTGCGCACCGCGCAATTGCGCGCTGAGAAAGCGAAATTGCTCGGTTATGCGAATTGGGCAGCGTATCAGCTCGAAGATCAAACCGCGCACGACGTTCCGACCGTAAACAAACTTCTCGCTGATCTCGCGCCGCCCGCAGTGGCGAACGCAAGACGCGAAGCCGCCGACATGGAGAAAATTGTCGATCAAGAAAAGGGCGGCTTTCAAATCGCGGCGTGCGATTGGGATTTTTATTCCGAGAAAGTGCGCAAGGCGAAATACGCGTTCGACGAGTCGGAGCTGCGTCCATATTACGAGCTCAACCACGTGATCATCGACGGCGTCTTTTACGCCGCGGGGAAACTGTACGGGCTTACGTTCAAGGAGCGCCACGATCTGCCGGTGTACCAGCCGGACGTGCGCGTGTTCGAGGTTTACGATCGTGACGGCAAACCGCTGGCGATTTTCATCGGCGATTATTACGCGCGGCCATCAAAACGCGGCGGCGCGTGGATGAACGCTTATGTGCAGCAGAGCGATCTGTTCGGCACGAAACCGGTCGTTGCGAACCATCTGAACATTCCGAAGCCGCCGCCCGGTGAGCCGACTTTGCTCACACAGGATGAAGTGCGCACCGCATTTCACGAGTTCGGTCACGCGCTGCACGGCATGTTTTCGAACGTCAAATATCCGCGCTTCAGCGGGACGAGCGTGCCGCGGGATTTTGTCGAATACCCGTCGCAGGTGAACGAGATGTGGGCGCGCTGGCCGGACGTCCTTAAGAATTACGCGAAGCACTACAAGACGGGCGAGCCGATGCCGCAGGCCTTGCTCGACAAAGTGGAAGCCGCGGAAAAGTTCAATCAGGGATTCAAGACCACTGAATATCTTTCGGCATCGCTGCTCGACCAAACGTGGCATCAACTGAATCCAAGCGAGATTCCGAAAGATGCCATCGCGTTTGAAGCGGACGCTCTGCGGAAGGCGGGTGTCGATTTTCCGCCGGTGCCGCCGCGTTACCGCAGTTTTTACTTTTCGCACGCGTTCGCCGCCGGCTACTCGGCCGGCTATTACTCTTATCTTTGGAGCGAAGTACTCGACGCCGATACGGTCGAGTGGATCAAGCAACACGGAGGATTGAAGCGCGAAAACGGCGACCGTTTTCGCGCCATGTTGCTGTCGCGCGGCGGATCGGCTGACGCGCTTGGGCTATTTAAGAATTTCGTTGGGCGCGATCCCTACATCGAGCCGTTGCTTAAGCGGCGCGGGCTCGATCGCGCACCCGGCTCCGGCGCCACAAAGGGCGAATAACAACTGCCGGTTCGCTTGGAACGCGCCTCGCGGCTACGGACTTCTGACGAATTGTCGGTGGAAATGATGCTTCAATCTGTTAGGTTTCTAATCCCGTGAGCGAACGCCCGGACACTGCCGCACAAACAGCCGCGCCAAACGGCGAGAGAGCCGATTTGCGTCCGGAAAATATTCAGGACGCCGTAATCCGGCTCGCGGGCAATTCACAGGACGGAATCCAGACTGCCGGCGCGTTTCTCGCTCGGTTGGCCGGACGCAGTGACCACGACGTCATGACTTACATGACTATCCCGTCCACAATTTCGGGTGGACCGTCGATTTTCCAGGTCCGGATCGGTTCGGGCGAAGTGTTGTCCGCCGGCGATGAAGCCGATTTTCTCGTCGCGTTTTATCAACACAGCTACCAGGACCACATCGATTTTCTGCGCGAAGGCGGCGTGTTGCTTTACGATTCCGACAACGTCGAACCGAACCTGGACGACAAACGTTTCTTTTATGTCGGCGTACCCATTACTGGACTCACGATCGAAGCGCTCGGCGGCACCGCCAGGGACAAGGGCAAAAACATTTTTGTGCTCGGTCTGATCGCGAAGATTTTCAATCTCGATGTCGACAAACTGAAAAAACTGATCACTGAAAAATTCGCCAGCAAGGATGAGAGCATCGTCAACACCGCATTAATGGCGTTTCAGGCCGGCTACGCGTACCCGGTCGGCAATGTGCTGGCGAAACATTATCGATTTGAGCACATTCCGAGACCTAGCGGGCGTGCACAGATCACCATGGACGGCAACCAGGCGCTTGCCTACGGATTGATCGCCGGCGGTGTGCGCTACGGAGCCGGTTATCCGATCACGCCGTGGTCGTCCGTGATGGAAACGCTCCGGCGCGAGCTGCCGAAATATGGCGGCATCTTCGTCCAGGCCGAGGACGAGCTGGCATCGGTCTCGATCGCGCTCGGTTGTTCTTATTCAGGTTATCTCGCCGTGACCGGCAGCGCCGGCCCGGGCATTTCGCTCAAGGCCGAGGCGATCGGTTGGGCGTCAATGGCCGAGATCCCGCTGATCGTTTGTAACATTCAACGCGGTGGCCCGAGCACGGGTCTGCCGACCAACGTCGAGCAAAGTGATCTGCATCAGGCAATCTTCGGCAGTCACGGGGACAGCCCGCGAGTCGTACTCGCGCCATCGAGCGTCGAAGATTGTTTTTACATCGCAATTGAAGCGGCCCGCATCGCGCGCAAATACAGCACGCCTGTTTTCATTTTAAGCGACACATCGCTGGCCACTCGCATCGAAGCATTCGATGAACCGGATCTTTCGAAGTTGATGGTCAATCCCAAACCGGATCTGACGCCGCGACAGACGTTCAAGCCGTATCCCATCGATCAAATCACGCAGCACGTCCCGCCCGGCACGCGTATTCTCGATGGAAAATACCCGCTTCTCGCCGGACTCGAGCACGACGAGATGGGGCATCCGACCGGCAGCCCGAAGCTGCACATGGCTATGACGGCCAAGCGCCGCAACAAATTACGCAAGCTCGCCGAGGAAATTCCGGTGCCGGAAGTTTATGGCGATCAGGAAGGCGACATGTTGCTGGCCGGGTGGGGTTCAACTTACGGCCCGATTCACGACGCGGTGGCTATGGCGCGCGAAAACGGCGAGAAAGTCGGCGCGCTGCATTTGCGTCATCTCCATCCGTTGCCGAACGGTCTCGAGAAAATCTTCGAAAAATTCAAGCGGATCGTCACGGTCGAGATGAACGACCAGGGCGTTTACGGCTTCGGCCAACTCGCCACGATTTTGCGCGCCCGCTATTGTGAACCGAAGATCACGAGCTTCACGAAGACCGACGGTCTCACCTTCCGGGTCAAAGAAATTTTGGACGGCGTATTCAAGGGCAAGTCGTTCGCTGCGCGACACATTCCGCGCGAGGGCGCGGCCATCGTACACGCAGGCACCGCCCCCGAAAACGTGAAATCCACGAGAGAAGTCGTGCCGCAAGGCGTAGGATAACCAGAAGTAAGAGGTAAGAAGGAAGAAGGGGAGAACAGATTTGTTATGAATAAAGGAACAACAGGAAACGGCGACGGCGGTACCGCCGTCGCAGAACCGCCGAGAGAAAAATTAACCAAGAAAGCGATCACCGCCGATCACCCGACATGGTGTCCTGGTTGCGGCGATTTCGCTGTGCTGGCTGCGTTCTACAAAGTTCTCGAGAAACGCAATCTCGAGCACGAAAAGATCGTCACCCTCGCAGGCATCGGTTGCTCATCGCGCTTTCCTTATTTCGTCAACGGCCATGGCGCGCACTACATCCACGGCCGCGCCGTCCCGCTCGCATCCGGCATCAGCCTCGCCCGGCCCGATCTCCACGTGTTCCTCTTCGGCGGCGATGGCGACGGTTTCTCTATCGGCGGCAACCATCTTGATCACGGCGCGCGCAAAAACATCAACATGACCTATTTCATCATGGACAACTTCGTCTATGGCCTGACGAAGAAACAGACCTCGCCGACATCGCCAATCGGTTTCAAGAGCAAGACCGATCCCACCGGCGCGATCGATCAGCCGGTCAACCCGATGAAAAAACTGATCAGCGCCGGGGCCACGTTCATCGCGCGCACGCACGCCACGCAGGTCAAGCACATGATGGAAATGATCGACCGCGCGTTCGATCACCAGGGCTTCTCCGTCATCGAATGTTTGTCTGAGTGCGTTGAATTTTTCCCGGACGTGTTCGATCCAGCCGATCCGAAAAAAGGCGGCAGCTTCGAAGTGATCCAGGAAAAGAAATGGGATAACACCCCCGAGGACGAGCTGCGGCACGACGTCACCGACGAGCTGGCCGCGTACAAACTCGCCCAGCTCCCGTTCCCCGGCGTCTTCGGGGTCTTCTATCAAAGCGATCGTCCGACCAAAAATGCTCTCGAAAAGAAATGGATCCAGAGCAGCCGCGAGAAAACTGGCAACGCCAGCGATCTCGAGATTCTCCAAAAAACTTTCGACCGAATGAAATGATTCTGGGGAGCACAGGCTGCTAGCCTGTCCGTTTCGGCTGCCAGCCGAAACATACTTTCTTAAAATAATTTCACGCCTTCTGTAGCGGCGGTCCTGCGACCGCCGAAATTCTTGCCGCGATCAACGCTCAACCGCTGCTGACGTTTCATCATTCTTACTTCCTACTTCTCACTTTCAAACCGCCACCGTAACGCGCAGAAAGGTCGCAGGAATTGAGGTGGCATCGTGACTTTTGTTCTGGCTGTGGAACAGCTCTTGCAGTTCTTTTTGTAGCTCAGCTGCTCGGCCATTCTTTTCCGCGGCTTCGAACGCATTCATGGTCGGACCATAATATTTGCGAAATTCATCGACGAGCGCTGAAGGTGTGCCGGGGTAGTTGAAGGTGAATGTGTCCCGGGCGAAAGAAATGTTTTCCGCCGGAACTCCCGCCGCGGCAAAACGCTCGATCACGTTGCTCTCGACGCCCCACGTCATTGGGCTAACGAAACCTTCCGGCGGTGGCGGCGTGTAGTTTGAACTGATCTTCAAAATCTGCGCGACGAGCGTCGGATCGTTTGGAATCCAGTTGCCCATGACGATGCGACCTCCCGGTCGCGTTACTCGCACCATCTCCTTAGCCACATCGAATGGCTTGGGCGCAAACATCGCGCCGAAGATGCTGACGACGAGATCAAAGGTGTTATCCGGTACCCGCTCCAGATTGGACGCGTCCCCTTCCTGAAATTTCACATTGGTCAGGTCGTGCTCTGCCGCTCGTCTGTTCCCAGCCTCGATCAGGTTCCTCGCGATATCGATCCCCAGAACGTCTGCTCCCGCTTTCGCCGCGGGCAAGGCCGTGGTGCCATCGCCGCAGCCGAGATCCAGCACTTTGAGTCCTTTGGTAATACCGAGTCGCTGCACGAGCGCTTCTCCGCTTTCGCGCATGGTCGCCGCGATGCGCGTGAAATCGCCTTTTTCCCAGAGTGCTTTGTTTGGATTCGCAGGAGCATTCATAATGTGATCTTATCGTTGCCTTGTGTAATCGCAAAGTGATGGGGGGCAGAACCCGCGCCTCGCGTGCCCTGTTCGGCGCCTTCGCCGAACACCTCTTCTGTAGCGGCGGTCTGTGAGCGCCAAAATTCTTGTCACTGCCGATATCGCGTCGATAGAATTCGCAATGCATGCCAGACGTTCTTCGGGTTCGCGGGTATCGCTTTTTCTTTTTCAGCCGTGAAGGTCACGAGCCGCGCCACATCCACGTCGAGCAAGCCGAGCGGTACGCAAAATTCTGGCTGGATCCAATTGAGCTCGCTGAAGCTCGCGGCTTCCGTGGCTCAGAACTGCGCGACCTTTACTCGATGATTGAAGAACATCGCGACAAGTTTATTATTGCCTGGGATGAGCACTTTGGCCAGTAAACCTGTTGCAGACGCTGTCGATGTGAAATGCACCGACGACGAGTTGATCGTCACACTGGTTGATGGTCGCCGCGTTTCTGCGCCCCTTGCATGGTTCCCGCGACTGCTTCGTGCCACGCCGATGCAACGCGCGAACTGGCGGCTCATCGGTCGCGGTGTCGGAATTCACTGGGACGATGTGGACGAAGATATCTCAGTTCGCTCGCTTCTCGCTTCGTGAAGCTTCCATGAAGATCACCCGCCAGATCGCGGCGGCGGGATCTATCATGGTCGCTCTTTCACCCGGCCTGGCGGCGGTTTCGCTGAATGCGGGTGCGACCGCAACGGCAACACCGCAGTCGGCGCAGGCGTCAGCCATCGCAACGATCGTTCAAAAGGCGATGAAGACCGAGCACCTCCGGGCCGTCATCGTGAAGGTGACGCAGGGCGACAAGGTCATCATCAGCCAGGCGTTCGGCGAATCGATGACCGGCGTGCCGGCGACCACGGCGATGCACTTCCCCAACGGCGCCGTTGCGTTCGCTTACGTGAGCACGCTGCTCATGGAGTTCGTGGACGAGCACAAGGTCAAGCTCGACGACACAATTGATCGCTGGATGCCGACGCTGCCGGAGGCGAACAAGGTCACGTTAAAAATGTTGGCGAACCAGACCGCGGGTTATCCCGACTTCGAAACCGATCCGGCGTGGCTCGCCGCCTGGAGCGCAAATCCGTTCCACATCTGGACTTTCGAGGAGCGACTCAAGTACGCGCTGGGCCGCCCCGTGCAGTTCGCTCCCGGGACCAACTGGAGCTACGCGCACACCAACTTCATGATCCTCGGCGAGATCCTGAGCAAAATCGGCAAGAAACCGCTGGACACCCTCTTGCGCGAAAAGGTCCTTGTCCCGATGGGCCTGAAGAACACCATCGCCTCCCAGGCTTCCGATATCCCGAGCCCGGTCTTGCACGCGTTCGACTCCGAACGCCGGGGCACGCTCAAGATTCCTGCGAACATCGCGTTCACCGAGGAATCGTCCTTCTGGAACTCGCAATGGGGAACGCCGATGGGAGCGAATGAGACGACGAACATCGACGACATGGCCACGACCGCGACAAAAGTCGGCACCGGCTCACTTCTGTCGAAGTCCAGCTACGAAGCCATGACTGCACCGAACCTGCTCGGCTTCGGCCACAAGCAGGACAACTGCGCGCCCTCCTGCTTCACGCAAACGAACGGATACAATTACGGGATCGGCGTCGTGCGCTCGGGATCGTGGCTGCTGCAGAACCCGCTTCTCGACGGCTACAGCGCGACGGAGGCATACCTTGCCTCGAAGAAAATCGCCATTGCGGTGGCCGTGACCTTCGCGCCGGAAGCATTCGACTCGCAGGGCAACTACTCGAATTCCAGTGACACACTGTTCCGATCGATCGGCGCGTACCTCGCACCGGACGATGCGCCTCCTACGGCGCGTTGACTACCATTGGTTCATAAATCCCTTCCCTGTCGCGACCAACCCAGACGAAGACGAATCGGTCTCTCAACAATAAACTTTCAACTCTCAACCTTTTTCTGGATCGAATGAATTGATTGGGGAGCGCGTGCGTCTCGCGTGCCAGTGATCGCGCCCTCGCGATGGCGAACTTTGCATCGTCTCCGCTTAAGGATTAACGACTTGGCCGCGAAGCCGATCACCGCCGGTCGAGCATTTCCAAAAACTGGCGCGGCGACAGAATTCTGATGCCGCGGAATTCTTTCAACACCAGCAGATCCTCATCGCCAGTCAGAATCATCTCGGCTTTTCCAGCGAGCGCCGTTGCGAGCACGACATCGTCGCTCCTGTCCCGGCAAACGCGTTCACGCAATCGCGCCGGCGCGACAATTTCAGCCTCGTCGCGCAATGCCAGGAGCAACGGTAGGTTGTCAGGATCAGCTTTAAATTTCACTCGCAATGTGGTCCGCAGTTCACGCAGCAATGGTTCGGATGTGACGATCGTGTGTGGTAGCACCCGCACGCGGACCAAATCGCGGCAAAGGCCATCCGCCACGACCGCGGCGACAAACACGTTCGTGTCGAGGACCAGCCTCACGACACGATCTTGAAAACGTCCTCGTCGTTATAGATGCCCATTGCCCGTGCCTTCGGGATGAGTGCGCGGCGCGTCTCATCAAATGCATCCAGCCACAACTTGCGTCTGACTGCATCGCGTATGTATTCGCTGGTGGTGAGCTTTTGCTTCTTCGCGGCACGGAGCAGTTCCCGGCGCATTTCTCGCGGCAGACTAACTGTCAGCGTCTCCCTCATCTGTAAGACATTTTAGGACATCATAGGAAGCGAGTCAAGACTGCTTGGGAGCAGTAACCGCGCCGCTGCGTCGCACTCGACAGCGTCGTGCGCTCGCGCACGCCTAGTAAGCTCGTCGCTCGTCACTTGGTAACTCCTCCTTCATCCTTTTTACTTACCAGCTCCTTCATCCTTCTAACTTCTTACTTTCTTTCTGCCTCGCGCCGGACGATGCGCCGCCGACGGCGCATTGAAATAGAAACTCTCGCGTTTCGTTCGCCGAGGCGTTTAGTACTACTCACCCCGTGAAAGACGAAGTCCTCGATACGCATTCCAAGGCGCTCAAGATCAATCTCGATCCGCGCTGGTACGGCACCTTTGCCGAGATCGGCGCGGGACAGGAAGTGGTGCGCTGGTTTTTCCGAGTCGGCGGCGCTGCGGGCACAGTCGCCAAGAGCATGTCGGCTTACGACATGAAAGTGAGCGATGCCATCTACGGGCACGCTGACCGCTACGTTTCGCGCAACCGGCTTCAGGCGATGCTCGACCGCGAATTTGATCTCGACGTGGAGCGGCTGGGGCAGGAGCGCGCCGATACTACTTCGTTCTTCGCTTTCGCCGATACAGTGGTGGCGCGAGGCTACCGCGGCGGCCATGAATTCCACGGCTGGATGGGGATGAAGTTTCAGAGCCGCGCCAACGATCAGCCCAGCCAGATCGTGATGCACGTGCGCATGCTGGACGAGGAAGCATCGGCACAACAGGAGGCACTCGGCATTGTGGGAGTGAACCTTTGCTACGGCGCATTCTTCCTAAGTCATGTGCCGGAGGAACTCGTCGAATCGCTGCTCGATAACCTCACCGCGCGCCG
>QHNK01000201.1 GCA_003218415.1 Verrucomicrobiota bacterium
ATGCTCATCTCGATGATCTTGATTGCCTCATCGCGCGAAACGTCTTTCGCGATGAAAATGTTCACCTTGCCCTGCACAAAATTATCCATCACCAATTTCTTGCCGGTGAGCTGCTCGTAAAGATGCAGGACATCGACCACATCGCTGTTTGGAAACTGGAGCCGAACCGTCGCCGGCGTGTTCGGAACAGCAGGCGCATCTGCCGGTGGCGGATTCGCTACCTTGGAAGCAGGCGTCTCTGTCGGTGGCGGATCGGCTACTTTGACAGGTCGCACTTGTTGGGGACGCTGCGATGCTCCCTGAGCTGGAGCTGACGTCGCGCTGGCAAGCACGAGCATCGCGATGCAGAAAAGCCGGTGCACAGTCCTATCTGGGTGGATGGGCGACCGTAATAGATTTATGAAACCCGTCAACGTATTTCCCTCGGTTGAGACCATCCTTTAGTGCTGGCGCTGGATGAGGCAGGGCTGGTAGCTTATCAAGGATTACCAATGCTGCAAGCGATTCGCCGTTCAAGTCTTGCGCGCAGGTGCGCCCTCGCAATCATTTTTTGTATCTCGACGGCGGCGACTGTGTCTGCGGCGCCGACACAGACCCAAAACGCAATTGCCCAGATCCGGTCCGTCCTCCGCGCGCAACGGGACGCATGGAACCGGGGCGATATCGATGGATTCATGAATGGCTACGCACGATCAGCATCGACTGTCTTCGCCTCGGAGGATACAATTAGGCGCGGCTGGGAAACCGTGCGCGAGCGTTACAGGAAAAAATATTCCGATCGCGCGAAGATGGGCACGCTCACCTTTTCCGATCTCGAGATCACGCTGCTTTCACCTGACGCAGCTGTGGTGCTCGGCCGCTGGGGGTTGAAGCGTGCAAAAGATTCCCCGCACGGACGCTTCACCCTCATCTTCAAACGCCTGCCAGAAGGCTGGCGTATTGTGCACGACCATACGAGCGCGGCGCCGCTGCCTCGTTAGATCGTTAAACGAATCACGCACGCAACTGCGCGAGCAACTTCTCATGAATGTTGTCGAACCCGCCATTACTGAAAACCACGACCACATCTTTTGGCCGCAGCATTGGAACGATTCGATCCACAATGGTATCGGCGTTGTGTTCGTAAAACGCAGGTCGACCAGCCTTGGCAATCGCAGCCACAACCCGCTCTGGTTTTAATCGCTCAGCTTCGGGGATCTGTTCCAGCCTTGCCACCTGCGAGATGAAAACTCCATCGGCCAATTTCAGCGCTTCAGGAAGTTGTTGTTGAAAGATCGCGCGCCGGGTCGTATTCGAGCGCGGTTCGAAGACAGCCCACAGCCGGTGCCCGCGATAGCGCTGACGCAGCGCCTGTAACGTCTGCGCGATTGCCGTGGGATGGTGGCCGAAATCGTCAATCACCTTCACGCCGTGCGCTTCGCCACGAAGCTCCAGCCGCCGCGCAACCCCAGCAAAACTCTTGAATGCACTGTCGATTTTCGTCTTTGGCACATCATAAAACCGCGCCGCCATGGCAGCCATCGCTGCATTGTGGACATTGAATTCGCCAACGAGCGGGATTTCAAAAGTGTCTTCGCCAAGTTTGAACCTGGAACCTTCAGCCGAGTAAGCGACGTCCCGGATTCGCTGGGCGCAATTCTTCGAGAAGCCAACCTCGATCATCTGCGCCAGGCAATCTTTTGCGACCTCGACGCAATTGGGATCGTCGCCATTCAGGAGCACCATTCCATTCTGAGGAACGATATTGAGTAAGCGCCGGAAGCTGAGCTTGATTTCGTCGAGATTCTTAAAGATGTCCGCGTGATCGAACTCGATGTTGTTTACGATCACCAGCTCCGGCAGATAATGAATGAATTTGGAGCGCTTGTCGAAAAACGCAGTGTCGTACTCGTCGCCTTCGATCACGAAATATTTCGAATCGTTCAGACGCCCCCCCTGGCCGAAATTTTTCGGCAGCCCGGCAATGAGATAACCGGGCTTGCGTCCGGCTTTCTCCATGATCCATGCGAGCAGCGCCGTGGTAGTTGTTTTGCCGTGCGTCCCGGTAACGACAAGATTATGGCGGCCCCGCAAAAAATAATTTTTCAACACTTCCGGCAGCGAAAGGTAGAACAGCTTTCTGTTCAGGACGGCTTCCACTTCAGGGTTGCCCCGCTTCATGGCGTTGCCGATTACCACTATATCCGCGTCCGACGGGATGTTCTCCGCGCGATAGCCTTGCTTCAGCACGATGCCCTTCTCCTCGAGAAAGTTCGACATCGGCGGATAAACATTTTCGTCCGAACCAGTGACTCTAAAGCCGCGCTCTTGCAGCGCCGCCGCCACCGACGCCATGGCGCTCCCGCAAATTCCGAGGAAATGAAATTTCTTCGGCGCTTCCGTCACGCGCATTCTTTACGCTGAGCCGCTAGAAAAAGAAACCACGGATTACCAGGCCAAAATCATCGCGTTTTGAAGTGGATGGAGTTTACATGACGCCGTTTTACTCGACGGGCCACGTTCCTTCCACACCATTCCCCTTAAATGAAATCCGGGTGATCAGCGACATCCGCGGTCAAACCTTCGGTTGCGGTGGAGCTACACTTCACCGTTCACCGATTACTGGGACTCAGGGCAAGCGCTCCCTACGGACGAGGCGGTGGCGTCGGTCGAGCCCGTGGCGTTGGAGTTGTCCTTCCACCAGGTGTAGCCGTAGGCGTCGGACTTGGAGGAACTGTGGCTGTTGGCGTTGCAGT
>QHNK01000202.1 GCA_003218415.1 Verrucomicrobiota bacterium
CAACTGGAGGCGCGCCGTCGGCAAACGCCGATAGCGCATTGGTATCGAGAATCATTGCCGGTCTTCCGGTTCAATGTTTTCGAACTCCGCCTCGATCACCCGTTCGATTCGACGGTTTTCACTGTGGAGATGCTTCAAGCCGCCGGCCAAGAGCATCCACGGCTTTTGCTCTCTGCTCACGCCATCTACGCGTGCGATCTTCTCCGACAACGCCTCTTGGACCAGTTGCTTGAGCGTGCGGCCCTGCCGTGCCGCGATGGCTTTTGCTTTGCGGAAGAGTGGCCCCGGAATTTCGAGTGTCGTTTTCACAAGGCAACAGTCTCACCCATATTTATGGGCGCGTCAAAACCCCGTCGGCGAAGCCGCGTAAAACATCGATCCGCTTCCCGCGTTTTACTCTCTCTTATACGCGGCGAAGCCATTTTTTTTGAAACGCTCCGCATTTTTTTCCTTTGTAAGGGAGCGATGAACACAATGAACGGCCGGATATGACCTCCCACGGTGGGAAGCCAAGGACGGCCAAAACAATGAAAGGAAATAATACTTATGAGAATGAAATTAGTTAAGAGCATAATGGCTTCCTTAGTGGTCGCCTGTGCGTCACTCACCATGGTTGCCGCAACGGCGACCGGGCAGCGCACGCAAGGCGGAACACTTCAAGGGACCTGGGAGATGCAGATAACTCTAACCGATTGCGCAGGTCACGTGATAAGGAGCTTCCCGTCACTAATAGAATTCGTGGCGGGAGGCACGGTGGTGGAGTCAAACGCGGGGACACCGCAGGCTCTGAAGACGCCTGGAGAAGGTGTTTGGCGCCATACCACTGACAATAACTATGCGTTTCGCTTCAAATTCTTCACGTTCAATTCCCAAAACGTCTTTACGGGCTGGACGATCATTGCAGGGGAAACAACCGTGGATGAGACAGGAAACGCCAATGCGGGGTCCGCAACCGTCAAGGTCTATGACCCAAACGGCGTCTTACTTGTAACTCTGTGTGCTGAGACTGCTGGCACGAGATTCGACCTCTGACCGATTACGGGGTTTGGCGCGCCACATGCGCGCCAAATCCATTTTTACTGCCAAATAATATCGTAAGAAGCCATCTCATCGGGATGGTACGGCGCCACCGAGCCTGCCCTGAGCGAAGCCGAAACGATTCGCTCAGTCGCTCCTAGACCGCCCCTAGAGTTCAATTCTCGGGAACAAGGGCACTGGTTTGCCGACGACATGCCCATCCGGCAGTCTCCCCCATTCCGCATCCGCGAGTGAGAAGCGTTCCTCTTTCCCGCTCAACTCCATCTTCCAATTCAGTTGATCGAAAATTCCATGTGCCGCTTTCGGCAACACCGGCGAAATGAGAATCGCAATGATGCGCAGCGATTCGCCGAGTGTGTAGAGCACTTGGTCAAGATGTTCCCACTCTGCAGAATCCTTTGCCAGCGCCCAGGGTCTCGCAGCGTCAACAATCTGATTGCACTGCAAAGTTAAGTTAAGGGCGACCTGACATGCGAGATGTGGAGTGAAGCCCGTCATAGCATTGACGTATTCAATTATGCCTAACGTCGGAGAAACACGGAGACCGTACTCTTCGACAGGATACGACTCGACACTCTTAGGGCGCGTTAGCTTTCTGACGCGATACTTCTCCATCATTGTCAAAGATCGATTGAGTAAATTTCCCAACGAATTTGCCAGATCGGCATTGTAGCGTTCAATAAGCCGTTCTTCAGAAAAGTCTGCATCCCGGCCCGTGGCGATATCGCTCATCAAATAATACCGCAGCGCGTCGGCGCTGTATTTATCCGCGAGAGCAAATGGATCGATGATGTTCCCCGCGCTCTTGCTCATTTTTGCGCCACCGAGATTCCACCAGCCGTGGACGAGTAACTGTGGCATTTGCTCATCGGGAAAACCGATCGCGTGAAGCATGATCAGCCAGTAGATGCCGTGCGCGGGAACAAGAATGTCTTTGCCGATGATTTGCAGAGCAGGCCATTTATCGCGGAAAGTTGAGGGTTGAGAGTTGAAAGTTGAGAGACTTGGATCGTAGTCGGCAAAGCTGATGTAGTTCGTCAGTGCGTCGAACCAGACGTAAGTGACGAAATCTTTATCGAACGGAAGCTCAATTCCCCAGTCGAGCCGCGATTTCGGACGCGAGATGCAAAGATCGCCGCTGATTTTCTCGACAGCATTTCGCAGTTCGGTCTGACGAAAATCGGGAATGACTGCATCTTTGCGATTCTCGAGATATCGAAGCAGCCATTCTTTGTGCTGACCGAGCTTAAAGTAGTAATTTTCCTCTTCGCGAAACTCGATCTCCCCCCACTCCGGGCCGAATTCGCCGTCGGGACCACGTTCCTTGTCAGTAAGAAATTGCTCCTGACGAACCGAGTAATACCCGGCTTGTTTGTCCTTGTAGATTTGGCCTTCATCGAAGAACCGCTGCAAAATTCCTCGAACGACTTTCTTGTGGCGATCACTGATCGTCTCCGCCCAGTCGTCGTATTGCACGTCGAGCTTTTTCCCGAGATCGACAAACTTTTGTGAAATTCCTTTGACGAATTCGGCTGGCGGAACGCCGGCTTTTGCAGCGGATTGCTGGACTTTCTGGCCGTGTTGATCAACGCCGGTCAGAAAGAAAACCTTTTCGCCTTTGAGCCGGTGATAGCGCGCAATTACATCGGCCAGGATTTTTTCGTAAGCATGCCCGACGTGCGGCGGCGAATTGGTGTAATCGATCGCCGTAGTAATGAAAAATG
>QHNK01000010.1 GCA_003218415.1 Verrucomicrobiota bacterium
GCAGCCCGCTCACACGCGCCATTCAATTCATCTTGTTTGAGAGTTGTCGATCCTGCGAGCGCGCTCGCAGTCTTTTGGAAGTGCTCGCGAATGCCCTCGAGATTCTGAATGGCGACAGTGGCAAATGGCGCCGGCGGTTTATCGAGATTCTCGAGGCCTTGCTGCAAGATCGAAGGAATATTGCCGATCCGCGTGAGACAACTCTCAAACAAGATGAATTGAATGGCGCGTGTTTCGCGCGCCAGGTCCAGAAATCGTCGGACAGCTTAGCCAGTGATTCGGTCTGTGACTGTGCTTGGCCCAGGGACCAGACGATTATACAAACCGCGACCCATATTTTTTTCATGAAGTTCTAAACAGCATTTCTGCGCATCGTAATGACGGCGGGATTCTTTCCCGGCCGATACATCGACATGCCATAACAGAGCGCGGCGCTTTTTTCACGCGCGTAACGGATGTGGTTCTACTTCTCATCCCAGCGCTCGACGTAAGAGCAGTGGTTTTCTCGCTGCCGGGAATGGGAACGTAACGATTTTCGGTATACGACGCTGACGACTTTGTCATGCGAGCATTGAAGCGAAACATCGCAGGTAAACAATGCGCAAATATCTATTCGCGGTCATCTTGGGTGAATGGCAGTTTTCCTTCCTGCAGCCCAGCTCCTTATCCCGCGAACATGAATCTTTCGACAAAACCTTCGCGTCACCCTTCTGCCAAGCCCGCATCAAAGTCGAACCGACAGGTGAATGCTGCAGCAATTCCTTCGTCGTCGGCGCAGTTGGTCTGCGCGGGCGCGGTGTTTCTTGCTGCGCTCCTTCTTTTTAGCTGGACGCTTGCTCCTACGGTCACTCTAACCGACAGCGGCGAATTGGTTGTGGTCGCTCAAGGGCTCGGGGTGGCGCATCCGCCGGGCTTTCCTCTCTGGGTCATTCTCGCCCATCTCGCATCGCTCGTCCCGTTGGGGAACGTCGCGGTGCGGATCAATTTTTCGTCTGCCCTTTTCGCCGCGCTAGCGTCCGCGATCCTCACTCTTGTTGTGGCGGAATTAATGATCACGGCGGCATATCTCCCTGCGCGGAAGGGGGGTGCGCAACAGAGAAAAAGGGCCGTGGATTCGGGCATTGACCGCCTTTTGGTGTTCGCCCCTGCGCTTGGCGCGGGGTTGCTCATGGCATTCTCACGGACGCTCTGGTCGTATGCGACGATCGCCGAGGTCTATACTCTCAACACGCTGCTTATCCTCATTGTCTTTTTTCTGATGGTTCGGTGGCGGCGGCGCATCATTGCGGACCGAAGGGAAAAACGAGGGCCGGTTACCATCCACGACTCCTGGCTTTACGCCGCGGCGGCGGTTTTTGGCTTTGCGCTTGGCGTTCACCACGTCACTGTGGGGCTGATACTTCCGGCTCTGGCCGTTGTCGTTTACAGGACTGAGGGCCTCAGATTTTTTACGAGCCGCCGGCTGGTATACGCCGCGCTGATTTCGCTTGCGGCTATGGTCGCTGTTTATGCGTATTTGCCGTTTGCGGCGTCGCGCTCACCTCTCATCAACTGGGGTAATCCGCGTTCACTGCAGGAAATCTGGTGGCACATCACGGGCAGACAATATCGGGTGTTCTTCTCGTTTAGTCCGACGATGATGGGAGCGCAGTTTATTGAATTTTGCCGAATGCTCCTGCGCGAATTCGGGCCTGCGTGGCTGCCTTTGCCGCTGGTGCTTGCTTTTGCGGGTTTCGCCACTGCTTATAGGCAAGACCGCACAACCTTCTGGTTTCTATTGTTTATTGTCATCGCTAACTTGGCGTACGACCTCAGCTACGAAATCGCGGAAGACAAAGACGCGTACTATCTGCCCGTATTTATCTCCATCGCGATCGGTGCCGGGCTCGGTATCCGTTGGTTGATCGAGCTGACTGCTGTGAAGTCCATTTCCTTGGGAACATCCTACGGTGTCGCCGCGATTGCTGTTTTGGTCACATCTGCGACAGCGTTCGCGGGGAACTGGCCGTTCAACAACCGCAGGCATTACTTCATCGCGCATGATTACGTTGAAAATCTGCTCAGCGGGGTCCAGCCCAATGGTCTTTTACTTACACAAGACTGGCAGGTCGCGTCCCCGATGTTTTATGCGCAGCAGATAGAACAGCGCCGGCGCGATGTAAAAGTTGTTGACGTTAATCTGCTGCGGCGCTCGTGGTATTTCGATTATCTAAGACGCACTTATCCTGATTTGATCGAGCGGTCGCGCGAGAAGATTGAAATGTTTGTCGAGGACCTCAAAGCATGGGAACGCGATCCCGCGGAGTTTAAAAGCAACGCGCTGCTGACCCAAAAAATCAGCACGGCATTTTTGGAAATGATTCAGTCGATTGTGACGAACGAGAGCGCAGTCGGGCCGGTTTACATGACGAGGGATTTGCTGTTGCCCGACACTACAAACGGCGCAGTGACACAGTGGCTTACTCAAAGCTATCAACTTGTTCCGCATGGCCTCGTTTTTAACCTTACAAGAGATTCACGCTTCCACGATTCGCCTGACGTACAGCTCGAGACCCGTGGTTTGGCTGACGGGAGTGTACGGTTTGAGAAAGATGACGTGGTGAACCTCAAAATCTTGCCGGGCTACACCAGCATGCTGATCAACCGCGGGCGCTATCTCGCGGCATTCAATCAAGATTGGCGCGCCATTATTGCCTTCAAAGAGGCGCTCATACTCGATCCCAATCTCGCCGCGGCGCGAGAAGGCCTTGCGGAAAGCACAGCAAAACTACCAAGCCCTTAGTGGCGTATTAAGAATTACGCCGCCACCTTTTGGCGCATTCCTTCTTGCCAGTCTCGCGGATTGCTTCTAAACGGGCAGGATGAAAATCACGTCTCGTGTCCTTGTAATTCTCTTGTCTCTCGGCATCGCGACGCAGGCTGCCGATCAGCTAATCGTGCTGAAAGCGGCGCGACTCTTTGACGGTAAGTCGAACGCGCTCTTGCAAAACGCTGTGGTGATTGTGCAGGGCGATAAGATTGTCGATGCGGGAAGTAATCTGCCAATCCCGAGCGGAGCGCAGGTAATCGATCTGGGCGATGCGACGCTTGCGCCCGGTTTCATGGATGCGCACACGCATTTGACGGCCGATTTCTCTGGTAATTACAACGAGCGCCGCCTGCAGCAACTTGATCTGAACGTGTCCGAACAGGCGATCCGCGCGACGGCCTTTGCGCGCGCGACGGTCGAAGCGGGTTTCACCACGGTACGCGATATGGGCAGTCGTTTCGTCGCCAGCCACGAATCCGTCGATGTTGCGCTGCGCAATTCGATCAACAAAGGCGTAATCGTGGGGCCTCGTATGCTGGTTGCGACGAAGGGAATCGGCGCCACCGGCGGTCACTTTGATCCGACCGGCGGGTTTCGCGATTTCCTTTTCGGGCGCGAACCGGATTACACCGACGGCATCGCGAATAGCCCCGACGAAATCCGAAAGACGGTGCGGTTTGAGGTGAAAAATGGCGCGGACGTCATTAAGGCCGCGGTTTCCGGCGGCGTCCTTTCACTGGGGGACGAAGTCGATACGCCGCAATTAACACCGGCTGAAATGACAGCGCTGGTCGATGAATCGCACCGGTTGCGCAAGAGAGTGGCCGTGCATTGTCACGGCGATCAGGCCGCGCGCGAGGCGATTGAGGCGGGCGTCGATTCGATTGAGCACGGTTCGTTTATGAAACCGGAAACGCTTACGATGATGAAAAAGAAGGGAACCTTCCTCACACCGACGCTGATGGCCTCGGAGTGGATCATGAGCAAGCTCGACAACTATCCGCCAGCATTGCAGGCGAAGGCGAAAGCGGCGACAGCGGCTCGCTCGGAAATGTTTCGCAATGCGGTTAAGATGGGCATCAAGATTTCATTTGGAACGGACGCAGCGGTCTATCCACATGGGCAAAACGCGAAAGAATTCAAGTTAATGGTCGATCTCGGGATGAGTGCGATCGATGCACTGAAATCCGCGACGAGCAACGATGCCGAGCTTCTCGGCATCGGGCAAAAAGTCGGGACTCTGGAAAAAGGGAAACTGGCCGATGTCATTGCGATGCCGGGCGATCCGACCTCCGACATCACTGCAACCGAGCGCGTCTACTTCGTAATGAAAGAAGGCAAAATCATTCGGCAAGGCCCGCGCACGCCGCAGGGAACCGCCGAATCGACGACGTCGCCAGATGTCTCGGATCCGGTGGATTAACGTTGCGATTTGTTGACGCAACGCTTTGACAAGCCGGAGATAGCCGCTAGGTTCCCGTCCCCAGCTCGCTGGATTTGAGCGGGGACAACTTTTTAAGCAGGAGCCTGGTTTGCTATCGCAAGTGACTGGGCATTTGAACTGCACAGGAAATGCAAAGAAATCGAAGCAAACGATATCGCGCAGCCACACAGCACGTGGACCGGATCAAGACTTACAATCTTGCCGACGCTGTCTCAACGCTGAAGAAGTTTCCGCCGACGAAGTTTGATCAGACCGTGACGGTTTCGTTCCGGCTGGGGGTCGATCCGAAACAATCCGATCAGATGGTGCGCGGGACCTGCCCGCTTCCGCATGGCAGCGGCAAACAGGTGCGGGTGCTTGTTTTCGCGGAGGGTGAGGCGGCGAAGGCTGCCAAGGAAGCTGGCGCGGAATTTGTTGGGATGAAAGACCTGATTCAGAAGTGCCAGGAAGGTTTTCAGGATTTTGATGTGGCGATCGCTACACCTGCGGCGATGGCAGAAGTTCGGAAGCTCGGAAAGGTGCTCGGACCGCGCGGATTAATGCCGAATCCCCGAACCGGAACGGTGACCGACGACCCCGCGAAAGCAGTGCAGGAGGTGAAGGCTGGCCGGGTAGAATTCAAGCTCGACAAGAACGGCAACGTGGCGGTGCCGGTTGGAAAATTTTCGTTTGAAGAAAAAGCCTTGGTGGAAAATGGAAATGCAGTGATCGAAGCCGTTTTGCGGGTCCGCCCGGCGACAGCCAAAGGTCGCTACCTTGAAGGCGTGACAATCAGTGCGACGATGTCCCCGGGCGTCCGCATCGATCCTGCGCCGTATTTGAACGTGTAAGGAATGACGAGGTCAACGCTCAACGTCCAACGCCCAATTTAAGAACAAATGAGACCGGAAAAAGCCAGCATCGTTTCAGATTTGGCCGAGAAATTGAAACAGTCGCCTTATGTACTAGTGACCGATTATCAGCACATGAAGGTGGCTGATTTCACCGAATTGCGGAACCGGCTGGAACCGGCAGGCGCGGAAATGCACGTGGTGAAAAATAATTTCCTTAAGCGTGCCATGGCGGATTCCGGTTTTCCGGATGTGGGTGACCAGTTGGTGGGCCAAACCGCGGTTGTCACAGGCGAGAGAGATGTGGCGCCAGTTGCCAAAATTTTTAAGACGTTCGCGACCGAATTTAAAATCGCGGCCCTCAAGCTTGGTTTTGTCGATCGCGCTGTTCTTTCCACTGCGGATTTGGAAACGTTGGCGGACTTGCCGCCGCGCGA
>QHNK01000011.1 GCA_003218415.1 Verrucomicrobiota bacterium
GACCCAGCGCGACTTATCGCTTCCTCGGAAAAAATTAAGAACGAGCTTGGCTGGCGACCTCAATTTGAGTCGCTTGACGCCATTGTCGAGAGCGCTTGGAAATGGCATCAGAAGTATCCAGACGGCTACGAGGATTAAGACTCCGAGCCAGCTTCCACTGACCAGTCACACAAGGCTGCCGTTATCGCTGCCTCGACCCGCGTGATTTCCAGAAGACTCAGCCTTCCACTTGGCGCCACGAGAACTCGTACGTTTTTGTTCCGGGGCGCCCACACGTTGGGGTCGGTTGGACCGAAGAGCAAGATGCAGTTTGCCCCCGCGGCCGCAGCGAGATGCGAGATTCCGCTGTCGTGTCCAATGAAGATCGAGCGCTCGAGCACCGCGGCCAGCTGAGGCAGAGGTAAATTTTTTGCGAAACGGACATCTCGATCTTTCCACTCGCTTTCCAATTGCTCGGTCTGTGCTTTGTCCGCCTCGCCTGAAAGGACGACTAAGGAAGGGCATCGGCGTCCACCTTTGCCTTCGGCGTCTGATAAAGCGCCTTCTCTTGAAAATAACGCGGTCCAATTTTCCAGCGGCCAGTTTTTTTCCTTGCTGCCGCTTCCTGGATGAATCGCGATGATCGGCTGCTGCAAAGACCGAAGAAAATCGCTGGCAAACTGTCGATCTTCTATTGAGGGGAAAACTTTTTCAGTGAGATCGACAACTCTGATACCCATCTCTTCGATCGGCCGCGCAAGCTGGCAGGCCGCATGACCAGCTTTCTCGACGATCCTCGATGGTCCACAAAGCAGATTTTCAACACCACAGCGGCGCAGGTTGTTTTCAAAGATTCGATCTGGATCATACAGATAGCTGATGATCAAATCGAAACTCGCGAAATAATTTGCCAAGTCTGCTGGCAGTTCCGAATTCTTCGCGAAGAAGCTTGATAGGGGACCGTATTCGATCGAGCGCGCTGCTTGCGCATAAAACCGATTTTCCGAGAGCACCGCAATGTGCTTGTAACCAAGAATCTCGATATGCGCGCGCGGCCTGACCTCCCGCAATGCCTTGAGCGCCGGCAAAGTGAGAATGAAATCGCCGATTGCGCCGCCGCGGATCACCAGAATCCGGTTCATACGCCACTGTAGCTATGGCCCTGTGGGCCGTCCCACAGTTATATCGATAGGGTCTGCGTTCACCGGCCATAGGCCTGTGGCTACAGCAAAACGCGCCTAATACTGCGTAAAAGCAAACGCGAGAATCACACCGCCATAAATGAACGCGATAGCATGCAAACAGCGCCAGCGAAAAACGCTCCTCGTGCTCCAGTTGATTTGGTCGCGAAGAACGTACGGGATTGCGACCCAAAACAGCCCGGCAACAATCAGCGCATAAGCGAACACCGTTATCAGCAACCGGCTGGTTTCGTAACGCAGAAAGGCCGCATCGAGCAACGGCTCCGCGGCCAGCAAGCAAAGAATTCCAAGAGCGCGTACCGCGAGAAATTCATCGACAAAACGCAGGGCGAGCCCGTAACCGATTGGCAACGCAATAAGGAGCGGGCGCCGGAAGGCGGAGAATTCGCCCATCTGGATCGTGGCGAGCAGCCAGAACGTCCACACGAGACAAATGGTAAGCACGAGAACGCCCGCGACGCGGGAGCGCGGGAAGCGTTGCACGACACCGGCCAAGTCCGGTTTTAGCAATCCGAGCAAACCGACTAAAACGAGAAATGCGCCCGCGACGATTCCAGCGGTGTGCAGAGAAAGATGGTAAATCATGCGTCAAACTTTGCTGATGGCGTGTGAGTTTGGATAAGGTGGCGCAAGTTTTCAACTTGCGATTGAGCCGGCGCAACTCAAAAAAGTTCCGGCTCCTCTAAGAAATCAATCTCACTTACAATCAACGAACACTAGCCTTACAAGACAGGAGCGCCGTATAAGCTGAACCCATTGGCCCGCTCGATTCGCACATTCACCAGCTTTCCGACGAGTTCATTGTCGCCTTCGCCTGTCCACCGTAACCTGGGCGAAGGCGGAAATACGACAATTTTGTTCGTGCGCGTTCGACCCATTAAGCGCGCAGGATTTGTTTTGCTTGGTCCTTCGCAAAGGACCTCCACATCGCGTCCGACCAGGCGTTCGAGCTTGCGGCGGTTCGATTCGTTCACGACTCGGAGCAAATCCTGGTTGCGTTCCTCCTTAGTGCGCTCGTCGATTTGATCGGGCATTGCCGCAGCCGGAGTACCGCGGCGCGGCGAATAGCGAAAGACAAACGCGTTATCGAACTGGATTTCCTCGATCAGATCGCGGGTCTGCTTGTAGTCATCCTCGGTTTCGCCCGGGAACCCAACGATAATGTCGGTGGTAATTGCGATGTTGTGACGTGCGCGGCGTATGCGCTCGATGAGATTGACGTATTTCTCCGCCGTATAGGCGCGATGCATCGCTTTGAGAATCTTGTTGGAGCCCGATTGCAACGGCAGATGAACGTGCTCAGCCAGCTTCGGCAAACGCGAGATCGCATCAATTAAGTCGTCGCGAAAACCAATCGGGTGAGGCGACGTAAAACGTAATCGTTCGAGTCCATCGACTGCATCTACGGCTTCCAACAACTGCACGAACGGAGATTTGTTGTCGATCTTCGGAAACTCGTGGCGACCGTAAAGATTCACGATTTGTCCGAGTAGCGTGATTTCTTTGACGCCGCGCGAAACGAGATCGCGCACTTCGCTCACGATATCGTCTATGGAACGGCTACGTTCCGCCCCGCGCGTCTGCGGAACGATGCAAAATGTGCAGTGCATATTGCATCCCTGCATGATGGAGACAAACGCCGTCGCCTGCCTCGGCGCGAGTTGCTGATCGCGGATCGTGGATTGCGAGCCTAATTCATCTGCGACATCGACGATAGAGAAACGCAGGTCATCCATTCTGCTGTAGCCGGGATCGGTGATCCCGGCCGGGCGCGCCGTTTTCTTTGCGACCAACTCTTCCACGTAATCTGCAACGCGGTGAAACTTTTGCGTGCCCACGACGAGATCGACATGCGGCAAATTTTTCAACACCGATTCGCCGCGCGCCTGGGCCATGCAGCCGAGGAACCCGAACACGACGTGGGGCCGTTCTTTCGCCATGCGACCAAGCATTCCCATTTTCCCCAGCGCCTTCTGGTCGGCCATATCACGCACACTGCAGGTATTCAGGAGCACGACGTCGGCTTCTGATTCTTTTGAGACCGATTCGTAACCTCGTGCCATGAGCAAATGCGCGACCTGTTCCGAGTCGCGCTCGTTCATCTGGCAACCGTAGGTCTTGATGAAAAATTTCGGCATGGACGGGCGAAAACAATACATGCCTCAGCGGCCTTCGCTATGCAGAGATTATGCACTTTCCATCAGGCCGATTCTTGCGATTAAATCGCAGCGCGCATGAAGGAACAAATTCCAGCAATCGGCGTCATCGGCGGCAGCGGGCTGTATCAAATGGAGGAAGTCCAAGACGTCACCGAACATCAGATCAATACGCCGTTTGGATCGCCGTCGGACACGCTTGTTGGCGGAAAATTAAGCGGGCGCCAGGTTTATTTTCTGCCACGACACGGGCGCGGTCATCGGATTCTGCCGCACGAAATAAATCATCGGGCGAATATCTACGCGCTCCGTTTACTCAACGTCCGCTGGATCATCTCGGTGGCAGCGGTCGGCAGTTTGCAGGAGAAATACGCGCCGCGGGATGTGGTCTTGCCATCACAGTTTTACGATCGCACCAGCAGCCGCGCCGCCCATACGTTTTTTGGCGAGGGCATTGCGGCGCACATAGCCTTCGCCGAGCCGATCAGCGCGAACCTGCGTAATCTTCTGGCCGAATCAGCCCGGTCATTGGGAGTGACGGTGCACAACGGCGGCACTTACGTGAACATGGATGGCCCTGCGTTTTCCACGCGTGCCGAATCGGAATTCAATCACCGCAACGGCTTTGATGTAATCGCAATGACGAATCTTCCGGAAGCGAAACTGGCGCGCGAAGCGGAGATCGCCTTCGCCACGATGGCCATGATTACCGATTACGATTGCTGGAAGGTGGAAGAAGAACCGGTCTCCGCGCAGACTGTCCTCAGCCATTTAATAGCAAATGCGGAGACAGCCAGGAGAGTGATTGTTGATGTGATCCCGCGAATTCCAACGGAGCCGAACTGGCCGGAACACTTCGCGTTGGACACAGCGCTGGTTACCGATCGCAAGCTCTGGCCAAAGTCCACCGTCGGAAAGCTGAAACCGATCCTGGCGCGGTTCCTGGCTGAATGACAAATGACGAATGTCTAATGACGAAGGAATGACGAAATCCCAATGACAAAAACTTGTGCGCCAGGGATCCTCGTCATTTAGGCATTTGGGATTGCTTCGTCATTCGTGCTTCGTCATTTTCCTTATCGCCTCACAGAGCGCTCGGATCTGATCTTCTGTGTGCGATGCCCTAACTGTAATGCGCAACCGCGCAGATCCTTTCGCGACGGTCGGATAACGACTCGCCGGGACGAGGAATCCTTCGCTTTTGAGCGCAGCCGCCAAATCGAGCGCTGCTTGGTCGTCTCCCACGATCCACGGGAAGAAGCCGCGCGGAGCGCCTTCAATTGCTCTGCGAAGAGATCCTGCATGATGTGTCTTTACCATTAACGTCTCGAGAACCTCCTATAAAGATAATCTCGGATGGAGATCGACTATAACCCAGCGTTTTAACGCTGGGTTATAGTTAAGAAAAACGGGAAAGTCCCGGCAGGGACGGAAGAAACGGTTCTGTCGTCCCTGCCGGGACTCGCCTCTCTGGGCTTCTTTTCCCCAGCGTTAAAACGCTGGGCTATTCTCAGGCCGGTGCACAAACGATTGAATTGCGACGGGAACCAATTGAGAATCACAAAATGAAAACTCGTTGCTTTGATCATATCGACCTACGGGTAAAAGACATGAAGGTGGCAAGAAAGTTCTACCGAAAATTTTTGCCGCAGCTTGGATTTGTTCACGAAAGAGCTGAGCCGGTGCCTGCTACACTGTCGAGCGATCAGGTTGGCGGAGATTTCCATACGTTTTATTCTGCCGGTGGCGACAGGCCATCGGAATTTTTCGGTTTCACGGAGGATAAGAACCATCAGCCAAACGGAACGCGCATCGCGTTTTGGGCGGATACGCGCGAAGAAGTGGATCGGCTGGCGGAGTTGGTGCGCGAAGCGGGGGGCAAGGCGCTCGAAGGGCCGGAAATCTGTGTCGACTACAGTCCGGGCTACTATGCGTTTTTCTTCGAGGACCCGGATGGCAACAAGCTGGAAATTTGCTGCCGGGAGAGTCCGGTCATTGCGCAGTGATCGAGTTTCGACGAAGAGTTGAAGAATGAGTAAGCCGGCGCACGAACCTGCCATTCTGCAGGAGCCGCGTCGCCATCGCTATCTTAAGCTCATCGCGCTCTTCAAAATCGGTAAAGGCGTGTTGCTGCTCTTGCTTGGTGTTTCGCTGCTTTTCCTAAACGCGCGTACTCGCTGGATGGATGCCCTGTCGAATTGGACTGCCGACGAAATCCTGTTGGAGCACAGCAAGGCAGTGGACTATCTGCTCAACAAACTACAGGTTGTGCTCTCCGGCGGCACGTTGCGTGCCACCGGTTTTCTGGCGCTTTTTTACACGGCGGTACTCTTTACCGAAGGAATCGGCGTTTACATGGAGCAACGCTGGGCGGAACTATTGATGATATTTGCGACAGCGGCGTTGATTCCACTCGAGGTGCGTCACATTTGGCATCACCCTGGAGTTGTCGGCGCGCTCATTTTGCTGGCGAACTGTTTCATTGTCTGGTTTCTGTATCGCGTGCTAAAGCGCGATAAGACCAAACCGCACGTCGCGAAGCCGCGCGAACTGGTCGAGACAAGTGTAGATGGATGATTTCTTTGTGAGCGCGGACACGGTCGGCAGCGGAGCGAGCAGCGATTACTTCTAGCGGGAACCTGGCGGCTGTTGTCCATGCGAAGGCCGAAAATTGATGACAAACTGACCTTGCAGACTGACTTCGGAAAGGCCGATGCAATCTGCGTCGAGGTGCTCGATAATCCAGTGGCCGAGGAGGGCATTTTGCTCAAGGTGATGGCCCGCGGCCCATTCGAACAAGGCCAGCAAGTCTGGATAGTTGATCGCGACGGATCAAAAGTCGGGGCGACTGTAGAAAACGTTGTTCAACAAACCATCGATAGCGAAGTGACGCTCTCCACAGTCCTGCCGACGTAATCGGCAGAGGGTAGAGCCAACATCTGCTCCGTTACATGCAGGCTTGCTTTCGGCCCGCATTTTTACTGTGATTACGGTGTGAGCGCCGCCCCCGATGATGTGACTTCACTGAGCGCGACTGGTCCCGGCTCCGGTGGCGGGGGGATGTTTACCACCACACACTGGAGCGTGGTGCTGGAGGCACAGGGTGAATCGCCAGCCGCACAGGAGGCGCTCGAAAATCTTTGCCGCACTTACTGGCGGCCTATTTATGCCTTCGTCAGGCGAGAGGGTACCAAACCAGAGGAGGCGAAAGATATCACCCAGGGTTTTTTTGCGCTGATTTTGGAACGCAAAGACTTCCACTCGGTGCGGCGGGAAAAGGGTCGCTTGCGTTCTTTTCTTCTGGCTTCGCTCAAGCATTTCATGATGAACGAGCGCCGTGACGCCGCGACGATGAAACGCGGCGGCGGCCGAACACTGATTCCGCTCGACGCGATCGAATCCTACGATTCTAGCGAGTTCGATCGCAGCGACATGCTGAGCGCCGATCTGCTTTATGATCGCCGCTGGGCGTTCACCGTGCTCGACCGGGTGTTCGCGCGCTTGCGCGAAGAATCTCAGAGATCAGCTAACGCATTACTGCTCGAGCGGTTGAACGAATTGCTCTCTGATGAACCGGATCGACCGTCACAAGCGGAAATTGCGCGCGAGTTTGGCATGACTGAGAACGCGGTCAAACAGGCGTTCCACCGGCTGCGACAACGTTACCGACAGCTGTTGCGTGAGGAAGTCGCGCACACGGTGGCAACGCCGGCGGAGATTGAAGACGAACTGCGCCATCTCATAGCCGCGTTGCGCTCGTAACCTTTTGGAGATTTCCGTGCATTACTTGAGTGAAAGGAATGGCCGCCCGATGAGAATCACCACAGCGAAAAGATTTTGCCGCAAATGCGGTGCAGCCATTCCGCCCAATTCCCCGCAGCAATCGTGCGTCGCCTGTCTGCTCGAAACGGGTCTCGGCTCAGTCGAACCCGAGCGTGAAGTGAATGTCGATCCTTCGACTCCGCTCAGGACGAGCCTTGCGTCGTCGCCGATGTTGATGGATTTCGGCGATTACGAGTTGCTCGAGCAAATTGGCCGCGGCGGACAAGGCGTGGTGTTTCGAGCGCACCAAAAAAGTCTCAATCGCACCGTCGCGTTAAAGGTCATCAGCCTTGGTCAGTGGGCAAGCGAAGCGCACGTGAAACGTTTCCGCCGCGAAGCAGAAGCGGCAGCACGCTTGGAGCATCCG
>QHNK01000203.1 GCA_003218415.1 Verrucomicrobiota bacterium
CAACGTACGTCGGCACGCTGGTCGCGACTGGGCGGATGACAGAGGAAGATGCGAGATATCTTTCGTGGCAACCGCGCATCTTCGAGATCGGCCGAGACGGGGCCTACGATCTTAGTCCACCTTTGTACCTCTGGCGTGCGGGGGAACCGAGAATAGTCTTCGAGTCACGCTACGGGAAAAAGCAAAATACGGAGAGATGGTTCCGAGATTGGTTGTCGCCGCGCGTAATTTCGGAACTGATCATCATCGCGCTAGCGGTTTTGGCCCTGGCTGCGTGGATCAGCGTGACCATCGCCCGGCGTACATTGCCGGGCGGCGGCACCGCTACTGAGCGTCTGAAACGCGCGCTCGTCAGCACAGTTTTTTGGTTGGTTTGTGGCGGACCGCTCATCATTTTCGTTGTTGCTCTGGTTGCGGAGTACGGGGCGCCTGAAGAACCGCTGGCCTTTTTTTCAGGCATTAGCATTTGGCCAACGGAAATGATGCGCCTGATCGCGTTCATGCTCGCGATCTTCTTCATGTTCAAAGCCAGCTTTGATCTTCGTGCGAATGCGAAACGGATCGAGGCGGAGTTTGCGTTTGCTCACTTGCCGCTGCCTCCATTTCAATGGCGGGATGTTGGCATCGGCTTCGAGCAGTGGCAGATGCAGGAGCCTCCCAGAACTTCGCGCTTTTCCGCTGAAGAGGCGTGGTACGCTTATCTTTGCCGCAACAAATTCTGGCCGCGGTTCATCCGAATTGGGATTCTCTTTGCTTTGTATTCCATTTTTGCCTTCACAATCTTGCACCTGTTTCCTCAACCACCGTCGCCCGCGCGAGGTCATTTGGCATTTATGATCGATAACACTGTCTTTTATCTTGCTGGTGTCGGCCTGCTCCTTCTCTCGTTTTACGTAGTCGATGCGATCCAGTTGAACAGCAATTTCATTCGCATGTTTGGCCGAGAAGTAACAAGGTGGGGACGCGAGCTCGTTGATCGCTCTCATCGCCGTCCACCCTTAACCGAAGAGGAACTTTCTGCGTATCATGAGATTTTTTTCGTCGCGCAGCGGACACAAGTGGTGGCACCGCTGATCTGGTACCCACTCGTCGTTTTAACTTTGATGATTGTTGCCCGCTTGTCCTTTTTTGATAATTGGACTTGGCCTCCCGGTCTTGTTTTGATCTATTTCATCACTGGCGCGTGGGCGCTGGGCAGTGCGATTTTGCTTAGGCGCGCGGCTGAACAATTGCGTGAAACTGCTCTCAATGCGCCGTTGACTGACCAGCCTTTTATTCGAGCGGCTCTTTTTCCCGGCGCTGCCCTCGGTCTCCTCGCGGTCGGCCAGCGTTTGCTCGATCTTTTCTAGGGCAACGTAAGTTAAGAATTTTCTTGCCACACGATTCGCGAGAAGCGTATCAATGATGGCTCGGTGAACGGACTGCTGGCAGCCAGGGGCGATCTTCTCCGTCTCGCCCGAGTCGGAAGCTGCGTGATTGCGTGTGCACTGCTCGGTTTTACCGGCTGCGGAAAAAACGAGCCAATTGACGAAGCGAAAGCGGCCGGGAAAACAACCGCTGATTTTCCGCAGATCACTGCCGACATTTTCAAACCAATGGACGGCGGCATTGATCTTTCGCCGGCGGAAACTATGGGGCGCAACGCATGGAACCTCTGGAGCGCTGGCAACCAGCAGTTTTGGAATCACGCCGCGCAGGACAGCTACGGTCTGATGGACCTGTTGAAGATGCTCGACAACCGCAAATTTCCACGCGGTGAGCGCTTCAAAACTTTGGGCCTGGTGAACGAGCCTGGATTTCGCGCTCCCAGCAAGCCCGATCAATTCGGCTTGTGGCTCGATGAGCAAGTCGAACCGGAACCGGCAGGCATCGATGAAACTGTTTACGGCAAACCTTCCGGCGTACTCGGCTTTCGGCTTTTTCCAAATCCGGAATTCAACGACGAAGCGCGCAAGAAATGGGACGGCAAACGTTTCTACGAGGACGGGGCTTATTACAATGATAATAAGCTCATTCGACCGTATCGCGTTGGCGTCGCTTGCGGTTCCTGTCACATCGCGCCAAATCCAAGTAATCCGCCGGACGACCCGGAAAACCCGGATTGGAAAAATCTGGCGTCGGCGATTGGCAATCAGTACATCAACGAAGGGAAAGTCTTCGCCTGCAACGTCGAAAAGGGCGGATTTTTTTACGAAATGCTAGCCGCCCAGCCGCGCGGCACTTCCGATACTTCGCGGATCGCGACCGATCACATCAACAACCCAAATGCGATCAATGCTATCTTCTTGCTAAAGGTGCGGGAAGACATCGCGGCGACGGAAAAAGTGGCTGGCGGGACCCTGGCGTTGCCCGATGAAAAAGAAGACATGTGGCCGGTCCCGCACATCTTGAAAGATGGCGCCGATTCCGTCGGCGTGCGCGGCGCAGCGATCCGCGTTTACGTCAACATCGGCATGTTTTCCGAGTATTGGCTGACGCGCCACAACCGGCTGATCGGACTTACTCCGCAAAAACCTTTTGAGATACCGTATGCGCGGGAGCATTCGGTTTTCTGGCGCGCGACAGAGGAGCGGCTCGACAATATTGCTGCGTTTTTCCGCAAGCTGAAACCGTTTCATCTGGCCGACGCAGAAGGTGGACAAGCTTACATCACAACGGATTCGGCCGTGATGACGCACGGAAAAGAAGTC
>QHNK01000141.1 GCA_003218415.1 Verrucomicrobiota bacterium
GCCTGGCGGATTTGGAGTTCGCGGAATTGAAGGAAAAATCAACGCTGCGCGTTATGCGCGCGAGCACAAGATTCCGTATCTCGGTCTTTGTCTTGGCATGCAGGTAGCGACAATCGAATTCGCCAGGAACGTCTGTGGAATCAAAGACGCGAATAGCACTGAGTTTCAAAAGAACACTCCCGAGGCGGTCATCTCGCTGCTGGAAGAGCAGCGTGGCGTCCGTAACAAAGGTGCAAGCATGCGGCTGGGCACGTGGCCAACACAAATTGTCAAAGGCACGCTCGCGGAAAAAATCTACGGCGACACCGAGGTAACGGAACGACACCGGCACCGCTACGAGTTCAACATGAAATATCGCGATCGAATGAACGAAAAAGGCTTTGTGATTTCAGGTACATCACCCGACGGCGCGCTCGCAGAATTGATCGAGTTGCGCGATCACCCCTATTTTGTTGGCTGCCAGTATCACCCCGAGTTCCAAAGCAAACCAAACAAACCGCACCCGCTCTTCAAAGGATTTATTCAAGCGTGTCTGGCACGACAGGCTGGTCGTGCGACGCACGCTCGAGGCGATCAAGAATCGCCGCGCCGAGTCCCCGATAGGGAACTCGTTCCGCAACGATAAGATCGAGGGCGGATTGATCGAGTTCGCGCAAGTGGCGGAAGAGATTCGCGGCTGCTTCGCGAAGGTCTTGCCTCTCACTTAAAAGGCGAACTGCCGCGAATTTTTTCGCTGGTTCCACCGGATTCCACGCTAGCAAGCCGACGCGCTGGTTTTCTTGCGGCAAAAATGATTCGGCATTGTCAATTAGACGCAACGGCGTTTTCGGCGAGTAATGCGAGGCTAGTTGCCCCGGGGCAGAGATCTTCCGGCTTGGCATGACGATGTCGATCTTTCCAAATTCGGATAATTGTTCGGCTGTAGTCGGCCCACGGCGCAGGATGTCGATCTTGCCGCCGCGAACAGCGACGACGGTCGATTCAATTCCATGCTCCGTTGCCCCCCCGTCGATGATGAGCGGGATTCGTCCGCCAAGGTCGTCCATGACATGCTGCGCGGTTGTTGGGCTGACACAGCCGAATCGATTCGCGCTCGGAGCAGACAGCGGCTGATCCAATTCACAGACGATTTCGGCGAACACTGGATGCACGCTAATTCGCACCGCGACTGTATCGAGACCCCCTGTCACAATTTCGGGAACAATTTCGCGTTTCTGTAAAACCATCGTGAACGGTCCGGGCCAAAACTTGTCGGCCAGCTTTAAGATCAGTTGCCGATCTTGCACCGGAAGATCCACAATTTTCCCAAGCCAGTCGCGGCTCGGAAGGTGAACGATAAGCGGATCGAAGCGCGGACGTTCCTTTGCTTCAAAGATTTTCGCGACAGCAATCGGGTTCAGCGCATCAGCAGCCAGTCCGTAAACGGTTTCCGTCGGCAATGCGACAATCTCGCCTTTGCGCAGCAGTTCAACCGCCGCAGCGCGGTCGGTTGAAATCACCGTTTTCACTTTGGCAACTTTGCGGCCAGTACCGCTTCGGACTGTTTCCGGCGGAAGGCTTCCAATCTTTGGCGAATCGTCTTGTCAGACGTAGCCAGAATCGCAGCGGCGAGAAGCGCGGCGTTTTTTGCGCCCGCTTCCCCAATCGCCAATGTGCCGACGGGAATACCGCCCGGCATTTGGGCTGTCGATAAGAGCGAGTCGAGTCCGTGGAGGTTCGATTGAATCGGAACACCGAGAACGGGCAGCCACGTGTGAGCAGCAATCACTCCAGCCAAATGCGCTGCGCCGCCTGCACCAGCAATGATGACCCGCAAGCCGCGATCCGCCGCTTTGCGCGCAAACTCTGTGGTCGCATCCGGGGTGCGATGAGCTGACAACACACGCGCTTCGTTTGGCACACCAAGATCATCGAGCGTTTCCGCAGCGTGCCGCATCGTTTCCCAATCCGATTTGCTGCCCATGATAATGGCGACAAGGGGGTTAATTTGAGCCATATGAATTCGAAGGAAGCTAACAGGTTCTCCTACAGAATTCTAGCGTTCAACGCAATTGCGGCCGATTTGGAAATCGCCTTTGCTCGTTGATATTGCAGCGTGAAGCTCGGCGACAGATCGATCGTCCTTATCGGTATGATGGGGACGGGGAAATCCCTTGTCGGAAAAGTGCTGGAGGAGAAGACAGGGTTTCCGCGATTCGATACGGACGAAATGATTTCGTTAAGATTGGGGATGCCCATCGACGAAATTTTTGCGAAACGCGGCGAAGAATATTTCCGTAACCAGGAAACGGAAACACTGCTTTCATTGCCCCGAAAAGAACCGGCTATTATCGTGACAGGAGGCGGCATTGTCTTGCGCGCAGAAAATATGGATCTCTTGAAGCAAATTGGCACAGTCGTCTGGCTCGATGCTGATGGGGCAACGCTTCGCGCGCGGATTCGTCGCTTGCGCGATCGGCCCCTATTACGAACTGCGAATCCGCGAGCGTCGCTGTCCGAATTACAGCAAACTCGCGAACCGCTGTACAGAAAAGCAAGTGATCTGCGAGTGGACGTTTCCCAAAAGAATCCTGAAGAAATCGCGGAATTGATCATGAAGAACATTCGGAATTTCCCAATCGGAGAATAAAGGTGAAGTCTGACATTGAGAACCGGGCAACGCGAATATCGAGCCAGGAATTAAAACAGGATCTCGTCGCGGTAACGCGTGAGCTTGGTTTCGACTCGTGTCGCATTGCAGCTTGCGCCAAGCCGGCGCATGCAACTGAATTTCGTGAATGGCTGCGCGAGGGCGCACACGGCGAAATGAATTACATGCAGCGCGGCGAAGAAAAGCGTTGTGATCCACAGAAAGTTTTGCCCGGTGCAAAGTCGATTCTTGTCCTAGCGCTGAATTATTTTCAGGGGGAAGAAATTCGGCGGTCGCCCGCCTCCGCAAAGCTCCGGCGCGGCAGGCAGACTGCTGCTACAGGCAGGATCGCGCGGTACGCGTTGGGCGATGACTATCACGATGTGATTGAGGCAAAGCTCGACAAGATCGACCAGTTTCTCCGCGACTTTGGTGGACAGCAAAAATGTTACGTGGATACTGGTCCGATTCTGGAACGTGACCACGCAGCCCAATCCGGCATTGGCTGGCACGGCAAAAACACCATGCTGATCGATGAGCAGCTCGGGACATGGTTCTTTCTCGCAGAGATTTTGACCACGATCGAATTGCCGCCGGACGACCCAGTCCCGGATCGCTGCGGAACGTGTGATCGCTGCATCAAAGCGTGCCCGACTGGCGCAATCAGCGCTCCTCATCGACTCGATGCACGTCGATGTATTTCTTACCTTACAATCGAGCTGAAAGGTTCCATCCCGCTGGAGCTTCGACCGCTTATCGGAGATCGGATCTTCGGATGCGACGATTGTCTGGATGTCTGTCCTTGGAACCGGTTCGCTCAAATTTCTCACGAAACGGCTTTCTCGGCGCGCAAATCGACGACCCGCACGTCGTTACGGGAATACTTACAACTAACCGACGCGGAGTTCCGCCAGCTTTTTAAAAATTCGCCGATCAAACGAATTAAGCGCCGCGGCTTTCTCCGCAATGTATGCGTCGCCTTGGGCAATGCAGGCGACGTGTCCGATCTTCCGGCGCTCGAACGCGCGGCGGCCGACCCGGAGCCTTTGATCGCAGAGCACGCGGGATGGGCAATTGAGCAAATTGGGGCTCGCCACGGGATCGATCCGTGGAATCAGCGGACAGGGTCAACGAAGGAAGCGGCAATTAGCTGAATCCAAAGCCCTTTCTGGCTGCATCTCAACGTTATCATGAACGGGATTTCGTTTGCAAGAGTCCAACAACCAACTAACCCTGACGCTTTCACCCCAAGAACCGCTTCTACAATGCACCAAACCGTAAGCACACCTGTCCCGGCGCCTCTGACCGCGAAGCAGCGTCGTGCCCGGCGCAAGAAGCAAATCATTTTCGGTTCGGTCGGCCTGATCGTGCTTTGTATCGTCGCCTCGATCATTTGGAACAAGCGTGAGAAGCCCATTCCGGTCACAACGGAAAAGGCGATTCGCAAAACCATCGTGCAAACGGTTTCGGCGACAGGAAAAGTTCAGCCTGAAACAGAGGTAAAAATTTCCCCGGAGGTCGCGGGCGAAATCATTGAGCTGCCGGTGGAAGATGGAAAAGCTGTGAAGAAAGACGATTTACTCGTGCGGATCCGGCCGGATTCGTACAAAGCCCTGGTGGAACAACAGGAAGCAGCGATCAGCGCTGCGAAGGCCACGAATCTTCAGCAAAAAGCGACAATGTCGAAGTGCGAGCACGATTTCAAGCGAGCGGAAGACCTGTTTAGTAAAAAACTAATTTCAGAGCAGGAATATAATGCCGCTGAAGCAGCTTACGACGTCGCCAAGAACACTTATGAAAGCTCGCTGCATGAAATCGAACGGGCGGAGGCAGGCTCGAGTCAGGCGCGCGATCAATTGTCGAAGACGACAATTTATTCGCCCATCGATGGCACAGTCACAGTTCTTAACAGCAAACAGGGCGAACGTCTTGTGGCCACGGGACAATTTGCCGGCACGGAAGTGATGCGCGTCGCTGACCTCAGTCACATGGAAGCGCGCGTCGACGTCAACGAGAACGACGTTGTCAATGTAAAGGTCGGTGACAAGGCCGAAGTGAAAATTGATGCCTACGGTAATCGTAAATTTCACGGCAACGTTTACCAGATCGCTAACACTGGAAAGACGACCGGCACCGGCACACAGGAAGAAGTCACCAACTTTGAAGTAAAAATTCGAATCGAAGACACCGACGTGACGCTAAAACCCGCGCTCAGTTGTACTGCGGAAATCCACACGAACGAAGTGAAAGATGTCGTGGCCGTGCCGATGCAGGCCGTGACCATTCGCACTGGTGACAGCAATTTGAGTCCGGAAGAAATCGAAAAGAAAAAGCAGAAGGTCGCGCAGCGTGACAAGGGCGATAACAATGCGGAGTTCGTCAATGAACGCGCGGAGAAAACGGCACAGAAAGAAGAGCGCGAAAAAGTGTCTAAGGTCGTGTTCCTCAAAAAGGCGAACAAGGCGCAGATTGTGAAAGTGGCGACTGGAATTTCCGACGACACTTATACCGAAATCAAAAGCGGCATTCAGCCCGGCGACGAAGTAATCTCGGGAAGCTACAGCGCGATCAGTCGCAAACTGAAGGATGGCGCCAAGGTAACGCTCGACAAAGAGGGAATGAAGTAAACTCGCCGAGCGACTGTCGACGTTGCGATGGAAACTCGAAACTCAATCAGACCGGTTGGGCCGGTCGTGATCGACATTGAGAACATCACCAAAGACTACGTGATGGGCGAGGAAGTCGTTCATGCGCTGCGCGGCGTGACCCTGCAGATTCACCGCAACGAATACATCGCTATCATGGGGCCAAGCGGCAGTGGTAAGTCCACGCTTATGAACATGCTCGGTTGTCTCGATACGCCGACTTCTGGCCGCTATGAGTTCAACGGCAAGAGCGTTGCCGAAATGGATGACGACGAGCTCGCGGCCGTTCGCAATCGCGAGATCGGCTTCGTGTTTCAAACGTTCAACCTTCTCCCGAGATCGACATCGTTGCGCAACGTCGAGCTGCCGCTCATTTATGCGGGTATCGAGCCCGAACGTCGCGTGGAACGTGCGACGCAGGTGCTGACAGACGTCGGCCTCGGCGATCGCATTCATCACAAACCCAATGAGCTTTCCGGCGGTCAGCGTCAGCGCGTCGCCATCGCGCGTGCGCTCGTCAACGGGCCTTCGATTATTCTGGCCGACGAGCCGACCGGTAATCTCGATTCGAAAACCGGCGAAGAGATCATGGATTTGCTCGAGCGTCTGTATGAGCGCGGTAACACGATCATCCTCGTAACGCACGAACGGGATATCGCGGCGCACGCACGGCGCACTGTGCATTTGCGCGATGGACTCATTGAGATGGATCACGCCGGATTTATTCCTGAGCTCGACATGCCAATTGCCGAAATAACATCGACATGAAACGTTTTCTCTACGAGTTGGGTGAGAGCTGGAAAATCGCAGCCGCGCAAATGCGCTCGAACCTGACGCGCTCAACGCTCACGGCACTCGGAGTTATTATCGGCATTATCGCCGTCACGTTGATGGGCACTGCCGTGAACGGCATATCGATAGGCTTCGATAAAAGCATGGCCGTCCTCGGCGACGATGTTCTCTACGTTACGCAATGGCCATGGAAGCCAGTGGACGATTGGTGGAACTACCGCGATCGCAAGAAACTCAAAACCGAATACGCCGATTGTAACATCGACAATCGATTGTACATCCGGGCGATTCTTCAACGAGCTCGAATCGCGGGGCGGCGCTAATGTTGTCGTGATCGGTTATGACGTGGCCGATGCGCTTTTCCCTTCCGAAAACCCAATCGATAAATCGGTGTTGATCAATGGGCAATTGTTCAAAGTCGTCGGCGTAAACACGCGACAGGGCACTTTTCTCGGTTTGTTCAGCTGGGACTCGATCGTGGCAATGCCGCTGGCTGCGTTTAACAAATATTTTTCGGCCAAAAGCGATTCGGACGTACGCGTCAAAGTGAAAGACAAGACCAAGCTCGCGGAAGCTAAGGACGAGCTCACCGGGTTGATGCGGCGCGTGCGCGGATTGCCACCGGAGAAAAAGGACGATTTCTCGATCAACGAGCAACAGGCCTTCAAAAGCACGCTCGATCCAGTGA
>QHNK01000142.1 GCA_003218415.1 Verrucomicrobiota bacterium
CGCTTTTCAGATTGTAGTTTGGCCAGGGCCTGCTCCAAGCGAACCGCATGACTAATTGACTCCTGGACGAATTGCTTAATGAGCGGTTCGCCCCAGGCGTTCAGCATTCGTCGCCCGAAACCGCCGCCGAATCCAGCGATTCCAGCGAAACCAACTCCCGCGATTTCGATGGCTTCGCCGTTGAGCACGTTCACACCTGCTTCATCGAGAACTTTAGAAACTAGCTCCGGCTGCCCCGATTCGAAGTCGTGATTGCCGAGAACTGCGAGGGTCGGAATTCTTACAGCAGCGCGAATATCGGCCACGAGTTCCTCAGCTTCTTCTGGGAGCCCGTACTCTGTGAGATCTCCGCAGAGCAGCAGCATATCTGCGCTGCTTGAGATTTCGGCAAACGCTTCATGCAACATGCCGCGCGAATGCCTGGCGTAATGGAGATCAGCAGTCGCAGCGATCCGTAATGCTTGCTCGCCCATCGTGTTAAAGAAACGAAATCGCCGGTCTTAATGGACGTTTTTGGGGGCGACTTCCGCGATGCCGGAAGGCGGGCTCGCGGGAGCTCGCCCCTCCATGCGCGCGCTATGAGCCTGGAGTGCGTTATGATGTGTGATGGCTCGAAGGAGAGCAGCGGCCGAGAAGGCGAAAAGCAGCCCTAATGACTTTCATCGCAGATCCGTCGCGGCATTGCAGGCTGCGAATGTTCCGTTCTTAATTGGCGGCGCGTACGTGGTAGAGGCCTTCGCAGGCGTTTCGCGCCGGACGAAAGACTTCGATCTTTACATTCGGCCGCGTCATGTCCGTGCGGCCATGGATGCGCTTGCCGGCGCCGGGTACAAGGCCGAAATGACGTTTCCGCATTGGCTTGCAAAAGCCGCGCGCGGACGGGACTGCGTCGACCTGATTTTTCGCGCCGGCAATGGCCTATGCGAAGTCGATGACTCATGGTTCGAGCGTGCGCACGATGACGAGCTGTTGGGATTGCGGGTGAAACTTTGCGCACCCGAGGAAATGATTTGGATGAAGGCGTACATAATGGAGCGCGAGCGCTTCGATGGCGCCGACATTGCGCATATTCTTCGCCGCTGCGCGGTGGAACTCGATTGGCCGCATCTGGTTCGCCGGTTCGGTCTCGATTGGCGCGTGTTGCTCAGCCATTTGATATTGTTCGGATACATTTATCCGAGCGAACGCCACCGAATCCCTGTCGCCGTTATGGACGATCTGATTACGCGACTCCGGAACGAAGCGAGCACCCCTGGGCCTAGTCGTCTTTGTCGCGGCACGCTGCTTTCGCGAAAGCAATATTTGGTGGACATCCAGGAGTGGGGATTTCGCGATGCCCGCTTGGAAGACCGTGTCCATATGAATGAAAAGGACATCGCGCGTTGGACAAAGGCGATCGCAAGAGAAGAGCAAGCGCGGCGAGCGCAGGCGCTACAGCGGCTGTGATTCGTTACAGCGTTGCAAGGGATCGGATTTACCGATCTAGCGTTTTAACGCTTCAACGTTGTGAAGCCGTTGGCGTCGGGCTCAACTCCGCTGGGGTTGATGAAATTGCTGACGACGGAGTTGCTGAAGCAGCGGCGAGCTTGGTTTTCGCTTCGTCGAGCAGTTTCTTCTCTTCCGGGTAAATCTTTCCATTCTCGGCTGCCGCGATGTACTCCTGTGCGCCATCGAGTTGGCTTGCCTCAGCCAGCAACAGCGCGACGTAAACGGCTGCATGCTGATCATGCAACTGGTCGGGCGGCAAATTCTGCACAATCGCAAGGCCCTCGGGGTTTCTGCCCAGACGAGAGAGGGAAAACGCGTAAGTGACTGCGCAATTCACCTCCTTGGGGACGCGATCATACGCCTCCCTGGCCAGTTGATGCGACCGCTCTGTATTTTGCTCAAGGTTAAGACCGAGCCGGGCGAGATCCGCTGCGATCGACGCCTCGTTGGGAGAGCTCTCATGAAGGCGCTGAAGAACATCGTAAAGCTTTCCTGTTTCATTCTTCGTGCGATAAAGCCGGCGAAGCGCCTCAAGCGCCTCACGCCGCATCGGAGGATTTTCCGCGACGCGCTGCCAGAGCTCCTCAGATTCGTTCTCGAGTTCCCATTTCGAAGCCAGACGCGCGAGCGCCAGTTCATGTTCCGGCTGTTCATTTGTTAATTGCTCCGCTGAGCGCCACAGCGTTTCGAATTCCGTGTTGGCAGTTCCGCCGCTGCGAGACTGTGATTGCCGAGTGGCGATTGCCTGATATGCGAGACGCAGGTATTCGGAGTCGCCCCATCCCGCGGTCGCGGGAATGCGCGTCCAGCGTTTCAGACGCGACCAATTTTTTACTACCGCATATGCGTCCGCGACTGCGATGGATGTCGGTGGCGAGCCTAGCTGTGCCGCCGGCAACTTGTCGATCCACTTAACAACATCTCCTGCGAGTCCGTTTTGATTCATCCAGTCGATGAGCGATGCGAGATCGGACGAATTGCGCGCGGCAAACGGTTTCACTTTTTCCAGTAGCAGCCGGAACTTTTTTTCATCGAGCTTCCGATAAAAATTCAGGCAGAGGAGATAATCCCCGAATGTGACCTCCGGCGACATTTGGAGTTGTTGCGCAAAGTTATCCGCCTCAGCGAGGTCATTGCGGTCCACAGCATCGTTAAGCAACGCCCGCAGCGTGCCTGTTCGGTAAGGAGTCACCTTGCTGAGTCGCTGGAGAGTATCACGAGCTTTCGCGCTCTTTTCCGCATCAGTGGAATGAATTCGCAGCGCTGCGAGATTAAACTGATAAAGGTCATTGTTGGGCTCTTTCTTTACCGCGGCCGCGAACTGTTCCTCTTGCTCGGCAAGATTCCCTTCGGCGCGAGCCAGCCAGCCTGCGACGACGTGAAAAGCTGCCGTGTCCCGATCAGTTGGAGCGATCTGATCGAGTGCTTTTCGCGCTACATCGAGCTTTCCAAAGCGCAAGGCCGCGGAAGCAAAATTGAGCTGACTATCCGGGTCTTTCGGGAGCAATCGCGCTATTTGTTCGCGCCACGAGACGGCCTCTTCGAGGTTTTGTTTTTCCGCTGCCTCTGCCAAAACGTAGAGCGCCGGTAGAGAATCCGGATGTTGTCCCAGGAGTTCTTGCGCCGCCTGCGATGCTTCGCTGAGTTTTCCTTCCTGTAGCAATGCAGCGGCCCGGTGCAACAAACGGTTTTGCCGCCAGTCCTCAAATAATTTTGACCCGTAATTGAAGAAAAGCGCGCCCAGCAAAAAAGCGATTACCAATGCGGTAACCATATGAGCGAGGCGAGCCGGCCAGAGGTTGTGTTGGAAGGAAGACTTCAGACCGAGAAATGACTTGCGAGCTGTTCCGTGTCCCGCCTCTTTGATTCGTTCCGGCATTTCGTGTCCTGTTTTCGCGCGCATCGCGCCGCTTGTCCCTCCCGGGCAAGCCTGGTTCCTGCGCTAAGGATGAGTCGCTACTTCGGGTTCTTTAACCGCCGGGGCTGGTTCGTTTAATTCGACAGTCTGTTCCCTCAAACGTCGGCCCCAAACGTACCGTCCCAGGAGGACCTTGACTGTCGCGGTGAGCGGCACGGCAAGCAGGGGACCGATGACTCCGCCAATGATCAGACCCCAGAGAAAGATCGACACGATCACCGTCATCGGATGCAATCCAACATAATTTCCGACAATTCGCGGGGCGTAGAACATGCCTTCGAGATTTTGTATAACGATAAAAATTAGCGTCACAATAATCGGGTGCGTCCAGTCGCCCCATTGAAAAGCGGCGATGAGAACTGCTGGCACCCAGCAAATGATTATTCCAATATAGGGGATCATCGTCAGGACGACCACCATGGCGCCGATCACTGGCGCAAAGTTCAGACCGAAAATTGTGAGGGCAACGCCGATGAGAATGCCATCCACCAGGCAGACCAGCAGTTGGCCTCGAAAATATGCGGTGACGTAACGATTGATTTCTGACAACGCTTCTGCGACTTCATCTCTAAATGGCGATGCGCGCAGCGGCAGGTAATCTCTCCACCGCTGCTGGATGCGCGGCTTCTCGTTGAGTAAGAAAAACAAGTAGATCGGGACGAGGATGAGACTGAGCAGAAAACCTGTGATGCCAAGAAATCCGCCGATGCTTTTCTTCAAAATCTCCCAGAGCTTTCCCATCAATGTCGGAAGCGCTTGCTCCAGCTTCGGCATTTGTTTTTCCACGTAAGCTTGAATGCGCTGGCGTTCAGCAGTGGTCAGCTTCGGCGCGCTCGGGCCAATTGTTTCAGTCGCGGGCGGAGTGCCTTGCGGCGACTCGGTTGGAGTCACCGTCGCCTGAGCGCGAGGCGAAGGAGATGAGGCCGGGCCGATGAGCCAGTTCGTAAAGCTTGTCGATGCTGATTTACCGTGTGCTCCGAATAAGCCGAATGTTTCGTCGAAGCGATAAATAAGATCGACGATGTAGTCCCGCGCTCGTTCGGTGTAGGCAGGAACTTGTCTGGCAAAATTCGCGCTCTGGATCGAGATGGTGGGAACGAGCCACGCGGCGAATCCGCCCAATGCGAAAAAGGCAATCGCGAAAAGAAGAGCCACGGCTTTGGTGCGACTGAGCGTTCCGCGAGACATTTTCGTCACCAGCGGGTCGAGGAGATAAGTGAGAATCACGGCGATGGCCACCGGGATCAGGATTGGCTGGAGGAAACTGACGATATTTGCTCCGGCCCAAACCACTGCGCCGAGGACAACGACGAGAAGAAGCACAAAGCAGGCAGTCAGCGCCGCCCACATCATCTTTCGCTGCCAGGGAGTGGGATATTCCTTCATGTTACGTTTTCAACGCCCGACCTCGAACGGTCACTACGTCGGATTCGTTTTTTCGGGCAAATCTTTGCTAATCGTCTTCTTGGTTCCCTCGATCTTGTCCGCGACCTTTTTGTTTTTTGGATCGAGCGCCAGTGCCTTTCGCCAGGCTTCTAATGCTTCGGCTGTGCGATTCAATTTGAGGTAAGTATCGCCAATGTGTTCAAACACGACCGGGTCGTCGCGCTCCACCGCCTTAGCGGCGCGAAGCAGGTCGCTCAAGGCTTGATCGAATTTGCCCTTTCGAAATTCCACCCAACCGAGGCTGTCCAGATATGAGGCGTTGTTTGGTTCGCTTTCGAGGGCGCGTTTAATCATGGCTTCAGCTTCATCCAAGTTCATATTGTGATCCGCCCACATGTAACCAATATAGTTACAGGCCTCTGCCGCATTGGCTGGATCGAGCGCAATCGACTTTCGGAGCAAATCAGCCGCCTTGTCGTACAGGCCAGCTTGCTCTGCCGCCGCTCCATAGTTGAAGTAAAATTTGGCATTTATCACATCGTCATCCTGGTCGAGTTGTGCTTCGTGCAGCGCCTCTTCGAAAGTCGCCACGGCTTGCTGGCTCTGCTTCGCCTCGCGCTGCGCGATCGCCAGATAGTAAACAATCTCCGGCGCGCCCGGGAATCGGTGCCGAGCTTCCGTCAACAGCTTCACCGCGCGATCTGCGTCTCTCAAAGGTCCGAGAAGCAGCTCCGCCAGATGCAAATAGGTGCTGGGATGATTTGGATTGATCAACAGACTTTGCTCATAATTCGCGGCCACCTTTGCAAACTTCGCTTTGGCTTCCTCAAGGCGGTTTGTGCGCAGCAGTGATCGCGCTTCATCATCCAGTACCTGTGCCAGTAAATCGTAGGGTTGATATTTTTCAGGGTGCTCCTTGATGATTTGCTCGAGCATCTCCACTGCTTTGCCGCGTTGATTCGTTAGAATAAAACCAGTCGCCAGTTTCTCTCGCGCGTTCGCGTCCTCCGGCTGCAGTTCGAGAACGCGCAGATAAAGCGGGATCGCTTCCTTCAGCTGCTGGGATGCCGCGTAATAATCGGCTACGTCCTTTAGGATCGCCGGATCGTCGCCGGCGTGGTTGGCTGCTTTTTTGAAAATCTCGTTGGTCCTTTTCAATTCCTCCGGTTTCGGCTGCGAGTCGGACTTGAAGAGAATGGCCATGTAAAGCTTTCCGAGCCGCATCCAAAAAGCGGGATCGTTGCTGCGAACTTTTGCGGCACGGTCCAGAACTTCGAGCGCCTTCTTCTCTTGGCCGGCTGCAACTTCGATTTCGACCAGGCGCTGGTAACCTTCCGCGTCTGCCGGATTCAGGGCGATTGCTCGATTCGCATAATCGATGGCCTGATCCGTTTTCTTCAGATACCTCACATAGATGAAAGCGAGTTGC
>QHNK01000035.1 GCA_003218415.1 Verrucomicrobiota bacterium
CAATCGAGCGCGTTGCAATGGGGCAATCATGTTGCCACCGCTAATCAATAAGCCGATCGGCGCGAAATCGGAGCTGAAATAGCCGCCGTTCACACCCGCGGCGCATTTCTCGCGTGGCATCGTGTCGGACAAAGTTTCGCCGGTTGGATTGTCAATTACGCGGAGGGTACACGATTTAGCAGAGAAAATTGCAAGATCGACCATGGCGCTCTCATTCCCACCCGCATTTTCTAGGACGACGTGCCGATGCGCGATGCCGTCGCGCCCGGGTTTCGAGTCAGTCGAGCGAATCGTCCAATCCGCATGCGCCGTGGCTGCAACGGCGAGAAGGAGCAGCGCGGCGTTACGCTTTGCCACTGTATTTAGATAGCAAAGCCTGAAAATCCGGATCGTTTCGCAGCGAATCCCAAATCGGATTTACTTTGAGTCCCTCAACGGTGACAGCGCTCGGCCGGCTCAACAATCCGTCCAGGATTTCGATCGCGCGATCATTTTCGCCAAGAACGGCGTGAACTTCAGCCACCCCAGCGGCAATTTCCGGGCCGCCAAAGGCGTCTTTGCTCTCCGGACGCAATTCGGTGGCGCGCCGCGCTTCAGTTAGCGCGGCATCTTTTTCTCCGAGATAGGCGAGAACTTTGGCGAGTTGAATATGCATGTCCTCCGCATCGGGACTTCCTTTCAGTTGTCCTTCGAGGAGGTCTTTTGCTTTCAGGAAGGCGGCTCGCGCGCCGGCTTCGTCCTGAAGCGCCTTTCGCGCAAAGCCGATGAGAAAATATTTCCCACTCAAGTGCTGCTGGAACTCGTGGAAGAGATCGTCCGGCAGACTTTCGGCTTCGCGCAATCCTTCTTGATATTTCCGTTCCAAAAGAAAAACGTCCGCGCGCGCGCCGGCGATCCTAAGTTTCTCCTCGTTGGTCATCGGGATCGATTTCGCGGCCGCAAATGCTTTCTCTGCGACGCTGAAATCGCCTTTCTCAGCGATGGCCAGCTTGGACTTGGTCTCCCAAAGTCCCACGCCGTTTGGATTCATATTAAGCCCGCGGTCGATCGTTTTGTTGGCGTCGTCGAAGTTCCGCAACACCTGGTAATTCTGAGCAAGATTCTGCAGTGACCACGGGTCTTTTGGATTTAGATTGGAAGCCTTCTCGATGTTGGCGGTCGATTCCGCCCATTTGCCCTGCCGGCGCTGGATCGCGCCAATGGCGAGATAAGCATCCGATTCGTTAGGCAATCCGCGCTGCGCGATTTCGAATTCTTCAAGCGCTGCGTCGTAGTTGTTGTCGCCGTAATAATGCGAGTATCCCAGGGCCAGGTGCGCTTCCGGCAGATTAGGCTGCAATTGAAGAGCCCGCGCCGCCAGCGTACGCGCTTTCTCCCGGCGTTGCGGCGTCCGGTCAAATGTGTGCAGGAACCAGCTTTCCAACTGTGAGTAGCGCGCCATAGCGAGAGCAAAGTTCGGATCCAGCTCGATCGCGCGCGCGTAAAGCTGTTCGCCCTGTTTCAGTTTGTCGAAATCCTCAAATGCGCAGGAAAGATTGTGCGCCTGAACGAAAGCGAGATAAGCCTCGCCGTTTTCTGTCGGCTTGCGTTCGAATTGTGCTTTTTCGCTCGGCGACAATTTTGCCTGCAACTCGCTCGCGATTTTTCGTGCCAGATCCGTTTGAATTGCGAACACATCAGTGAGCTCGCGGTCGTAATCTTCCGCCCAGAGGTGCTCGTCGTTCTCGGTGTTGATCAATTGCACGGCCACGCGCACGCGATTGCCAACGCGGCGAACGCTGCCCTCCAAAAGGGTTGCGACGCCCAGTGCCTTTCCGATTTCACGAACGTTGGATCCTTTTCCTCGGTATGGCATCACCGAGGTGCGGGAAATCACTTTGAGATCGCTTATCTTGGAAAGATTGGTGAGCACGTCGTCCTGAATGCCGTCGGCGAAATAGGTGTTCTCTTTGTCGTCGCTCAAACTCTCAAAGGGAAGCACCGCAATCGATTTGTCGATCTTGCGCGCGAACGCGCGAGGCAAAAGAAACGATCCCGCGATGAGCAAAGCCGCCAGGCCTGACCCGGCGAGTAAAAAAGCGTTGCGGCGGCGCCTCCGCACCTCGGTTCGCGCTCGCTTCAAACGCGGGGGATTGGGATTACCGAGGTCTTTCGTGTAGAAGTTGACGATGGAGATCATTTCCCCGTGCTTCACCTCGCATTGGCCGACATCGTGCAGGTACGGCTGCCATTCCAAATAGTGCTGAAGATCTTCTGCGACATGCTTTGAAAGCAGGATGTGACAACTATCGCCGCAATCCATCACCCGTTGCGCGATATTGATCCCCGCCCCCGCAATGTTGGCGCGCTCATTCACATCCGCGACCTCGTTCACCGGCCCGCTGTGAATCCCCATCCGGATCTGGAGTTTCGGGTAATTCTTAAGCGCCCGACTAATCTCCAAAGCACAGCGCACCGGTTGTTCGGGGCTGTCGCGAAAGACCAACGCCATCCCGTCACCGGTGGGTAAGCGCACTAATCGACCCTCCGCTACCGCGGAACGGAACTCTCCCGCCTCGCGAACCGCATCATTGAGCACACCAAGCAACTCGCTCTGGTCGCTAATCAGCAGCTTGGAGTAGCCTACGATGTCAATGAACAAGACGTGCCCGATTGCGAGCCGAACAGCGGCTTTGGATTCAGCAGGCATAAGCGCGATGAATGCAAGATCGCTAACAATAAGACAACGGCAACATCGATATGTTCGCTAAAAATTTGTGTAACTACCTTGCAGGCAAGATCGTCTTCAGCGGCACCGAATGAGAAAAGTAACACTGTTGTTATTTTAGGGCGATGAAATGCATGACCGTCGCAGCGGCCTTTGCCGGACCAGGCCGCGACGCCAGGCTACAGCTTGGAATGTCATTTTATTCCGGTCGCGAACACCGTTTGGAAATGCGGGCTCTGCTTTTCTCGAGAAACCACGCTGATCTCGATCTCTCGGAAACGGCCTTTTTCCATGAACTGATGCAATTGCACTTCGCTGAATCCGAGCCAGTGATCTGCATACAATTCGCGAGCGCGTTCGAACCGGTGGCTCAAAAGATCGAGAATCACCAGTCGGCCGCCACGTTTCAAAATCCGCCGCGCCGCGGCGATGGCTCGCTCGGGATGAATAGCATGATGCAAAGCCTGACTCAGGATTGCAAGGTCGACACTGTTTTTCGCGATCGGCGGATCTTCAATATCGCCAAGCCGGTACTCGAGATTCTTGAATCCGTGTTTCTTCGCTAGTTGCGCGCCGAAGTCGACCATTTTGGACGAATTATCGATGGCGATCACTTTGCGCGCATTTTTTGCCAGCAACTGCGAAAGTGTCCCCTCGCCCGCTCCGAGGTCAGCCACAGTCAGCGGCGGGAGAAGAGTAATGAGCGTGTGTGCCAGCGCCTTCCACGAGCGGCCCGGCACATAACTTCGCCCAAACTTGCCGGCCAGCTCGTCGAAGTACTTCCGTGCTTTGTCCTGCCGCTTGTGCAGCACGAGCTTGAGACTGGTGCGGTCGCGCGAGGTTTCCGGTAATTCGCGCGCGAGCAGGCGCGTTATTTCCGCCACGCGCTCTCGCTGTAAATTTCGTCCCTGATGGTCTGCGCCATAATAGACATTTTTCCCGACTCGGCGATCGGAGACCACGCCCGCGCGTTTCAACTGCGCAAGATGACTGGAGATCCGCGACTGGCCCATGCCCAGAATCTGCTGGAGCTCTGCTACCGAAAGCTCTTCCTGTTCGAGAAGAAGCATGAGACGCAGTCGCGTGGGATCGGCCAACAGCCGCAACAAATTAATGGTTGACGCCATGATCTCGGACCACGATATATCCACGCATCATGATTGGTCAATATGTCTTGCGACACCGTGAAAGCCTTACACCGTTGAAGCGTTGAATCGTTCGACTGACCGGGAATTGTAAACCGCTTTAACGCTTCAACCCTTCAACGCTCTTCAAGCCATGTCTCGCCGCTACATTTTTTCCTCCGAGTCCGTCACCGAAGGACATCCTGATAAGGTTTGCGACACCATCAGCGATTACGTCCTCGACGCTTGTCTCGAACAGGACCCGTTGAGTCGCGTGGCTTGCGAGACCCTTGCCAAGGGCAATCTCGTGGTGATCGCCGGGGAGATAACCAGCAATGCGAAGTTTGATTTCGAGGAGCGCGTGCGCACGGGCATTCGCGACATCGGATATGTCAACGGCGACTGCATTTTTCACGCCGACACCTGCCGGGTGATTTGTGAAATGACCGAGCAATCGCGCGATATTAAACAGGGAGTCGATGAGGCTCCTGCTGAAGGAAAGGGTACTGCGGAACAAGGGGCTGGCGATCAAGGGTTGATGTTCGGTTTTGCGTGCAATGAAACCCCGGAGCTGATGCCTGCGCCGATTTCTTTCGCGCACAAGCTCGGACGCGAGCTGACGCGCCTACGAAAGTCTGGCGAAGTCCCGTGGCTTCGTCCCGACGCCAAAACGCAAGTCTCAATCGAATACGATGGCTATAAACCAGTGCGCGCCACGACGGTGGTCGTTTCCTCGCAGCATACCCAGGATGTGAAGCAAAAAGAAGTGCGCGAAACACTCACTGAACTTCTCATCAAAAAAGTGATGCCGGCGGAATGGTTGGATGAGAAGACAACCTATTTAATCAATCCAACAGGTCGGTTTGTAATCGGCGGCCCCGAGGGCGACGCAGGTATAACTGGCCGCAAGATCATCTGCGATACGTACGGTGGAATGGGCCGGCACGGCGGCGGTGCGTTCTCGGGAAAAGATCCGAGCAAGGTTGATCGCAGCGCAGCCTATATGGGACGCTGGATCGCAAAGAATGTAGTCGCAGCCGGCTTGGCAGACCGATGCGAAGTCCAGTTCGCGTACGCCATCGGTCACCCCGAACCGGTGAGCGTAAGTGTCGATACCTTCTGCACAGGCAAAGTGGACGAGGAAAAATTGGAGTGCGCCATCTGTGAAGTTTTCAACTTCAAGCCGGCTGAAATTATTAAGCAGCTGAACCTGCTTCGGCCGATTTATCGCAAGACAACCAATTACGGCCATTTCGGACGCGTGGACGATCTCGATGCCCTCACATGGGAAAGGACCGACAAGGCCGAAGCGTTGAAACAAGCTGTCAGGTAGAAAACCGAATACTTTTATGAGTACGACAATCACTGAATCGAAGACAAAGCAGGACTACAAAGTCGCGGATATCTCGCTGGCGGATTTTGGAAGAAAAGAAATTTCCATTGCCGAAAAGGAAATGCCGGGGCTGATGGCAATCCGGGAGAAATATGCGCCGCACAAACCGCTCGCAGGCGTGCGCATCACTGGATCGTTGCACATGACGATTCAGACCGCGGTGCTCATTGAGACACTGGTCGATCTTGGCGCAAGCGTGCGCTGGGCAAGCTGCAATATTTTCTCGACGCAAGATCACGCTGCCGCAGCCATCGCCAAACGTGGTATCTCCGTGTTCGCTTGGAAAGGCGAATCGCTTGAAGATTACTGGTGGTGCACTTATCGCGCGATTTCGCATCCAGACGGCAAAGGGCCGCAACTTGTAGTCGATGACGGCGGAGACGCAACGTTGCTCATTCACAAAGGCTACGAGCTCGAGGAAGGCAGCGATTGGGCAAA
>QHNK01000036.1 GCA_003218415.1 Verrucomicrobiota bacterium
AATTAATTTTTGAGGTTTCATGTTCATTTTTCTTTCTTGTTTTTCCCGGTTCGTTCGACCCTGTTACTACGCGCCTGAAAAGGGGAAGAAAGTTCCGAGAAAAAACTTTCTACCCTTGTCCCCAGTTCAGATTTCTTTGGTGACGCCGAGTTTTGACAAGATTTCGGAGCTTGGCAAGAGAAAAATTCTGCCCGCGAATGACGCGAATGTACGCGAAACACAGACAGGCTTGGATTTATCGATCCATTCGCGCCTGCCACGCCGAAGCCTTGGCGAAGGCGGGTCCTTTGGCGTGTTTGGTGGGCAAAACCTTCCCACGCTTCGGATGCATCGCGCTTCGCGCGTATCTGTTTAGCGCCACCGACGCTGGTTCATTTAAGCCTGGGGCAACGCCGCAGGGGAATGTTGCCCGGGAAGACGAGCGCTGTAGTGATTTAAGCTTTGATGTTGAGGCGGTGCGCGAATCCGGAGGAGAAGATGGAAAGCGTCGTGTTCGACACGTTGGCAAAATTGGCCGCCGCCGCTATGGCTACTTGGGCCAACTGTGGCCGGGATCGCGAACCCGGCCACAGATGAACTATCGATGACGGGATAGTTTTACGGCTGGTTGACAACTACTTTCGTCGCCGGCTTGCCCATCTCAAGTTGCGCGCTCACTTTTTGGATTTGGGCGGCCTGCTCTCTGAGCTGGGCGGTGAGAGTCTCTATTTGTTTCTGTTGCTGCGCGCCCTGTTTCTGTTGCTGCGCGACCGTTGCTTGCAACTTCTCAACTTTGTCATTCAGCATGGCTTGGTGTTGGCCAGGAGACGCAGGTTTGGCACCCGGATTGTTCGGGTTCACACAATCGACGCCAAGCTGGCCGAATCCATTCACAGTAACTTGACAAACGGTGACGCCGTTCCAGACCTGGGGGAACGTGGCGATACCACCGATAAAGCATTGGGAGTTCGTAAAGAGGCTGCCGATGCGTATCGTGGCGGATTCGTCGGGGACGGCACCACCGACGAGGTCAAACGTGCCAGCGGTATCGCCGAGGTAAATGTTATCGAAGCCAGTGATCGTGGCTTGTCCTGCGTCGAAACCCACGGCTGTGTTGAAAACAGAGTCGGCATTGTTCAGTGCTGCGTCACCCATCGCTACGTTGAAACTACCAGTGATGTTGTTTACGAGTGCGAAAACGCCGATTGCGTTGTTTGAAGCCCCATCAGTGTTACTGAAGAGCGCCCCGACCCCAACTGCGGTGTTGTTGATCGCAAGAGCGTTTCCCGTCGAGTCATTATTGGCGAGCGCCACGGAACCGACGGCGGTATTGAAAAAGGCATCAATGTTATTAAAGAGTGCCCGTTGGCCAACGGCCGTGTTCCCGTTCGCAAGGCCGTTTCCGGTCTGGTCATTAAAAAGAAGCGCTCCAGAACCGACGGCGGTGTTTGCAGCGCTATCAATGTTGAACTCGAGCGCCTCAAAGCCGACCGCGGTGTTGTCCGTGCCGCTGACGTTGTCAAATAGCGCAAAAGCGCCGATTGCGGCGTTCTTAGTGCCGCTGTCGTTAAAGGCAAGCGCGTCGGTTCCGACGGCCGTGTTGTCAGTGCCGCTGGTGTTGAACAACATCGCCGCCGCGCCTACGGCCACATTATCGGCCGCATCGTTGAAAGCGAGCGCTCCCGCGCCGACGCCGGTGTTGAAGAAGGCGTCGCTGTTGCTAAAGAGCGAGAACCAGCCAAGTCCCGTATTGAACCCGCCGGTAGTCAGGCCGGAAAGGGCGTTTGCCCCTTCCACGGTGTTGCCACCGCCAATGTCTCCTTCCTGTGCTTGCGCTCTGGAGAAAAACCCAAAGCAGACAAGCACGATCGGAATGAGAATTAATTTTTGAGGTTTCATTTTCATTTTTCTTTCTTGTTTTTCCCGGTTCGTTGGACCCTGTTACTACGCGCCTGAAAAGGGGAAGAAAGTTCCGAGAAAAAAACTTTCTACCCTTGTCCCCAGTTCAGATCTCTTTGGTGACGCCGAGTTTTGACAAGATTTCGGAGCTTGGCAAGAGAGAAATTCTGCCCGCGAATGACGCGAATGTACGCGAAACACAGACAGGCTTGGATTTATCGATCCATTCGTGTCCTTTGGCGTGGATTCGCGGGTAACCTGCAAATCTTTACAGATCGCTAGCAGCAAACTGGGCGAAGAAATTCGCCAGCTGCAAACGCACTGCTTGAAACGAAAGCCGCTCTAGTGCGCGCTCCTGCGACTCGGTCACAATCGCAGCCCGCAAATCGGGATTCTTCAACAAATCAAGTGCCATCGAAGCGATCTCACTAATTGTTCGGCTTTCGCCGCATGTTTTAGAAAATGCAATGCGTTCGATCGCGCCGTCGCCGCCTACGCACGCGGCGCGGCAGAGAAGAGCGTCGCCCGCCACCTGGCCCGGCACGTGGCTGCTGTCCAGCTGCAAAACAATCTTATGTCGCGCTACGTCGCGCAGATAATCCGGGTAGGGCTTCTGTTTCTCAATTAGCCGAAGTTTCCCCTCGGGAAATCTTAGCTCGTCGAGCAGTCGGCGCCCCTTATGTCCGTCGAGATTAACTACGCTTACCGGCTCACCTGTCGCTTCACAAAGCTGGCGCGCGACCAAAAGCGCCGCGAAGTGATTGCGCGATGGCACGTCCCATTCGCGCGTGCCCACGAAAATTCCCGATTGCTCGTTTGCTGGCAAAGAAAAGTTCCATCGTTGATCCTCGACCGGGTAGGGGGTTGGAATAAACGTCACTGTTGCGGGATCGCGTTTCGTACGAACGCGCTGATAAATTTGCGCGGCCTCGGGAGTGGTGGCGATGCAGCCATCTGCTTCTGCCACAATTTTCATGAAGCGCGATAACTTCGCGCCGTCGCGCAATTGTTGCGCGATCTGATGGAGTCCCGTTTCCTTTAGAGAAACGGCAACGGTGCGCCCTTGCTTCTTTAGATCCGACAAGGCCCGTTCTGAAGCGCGAAAATCGCTGCGCAAAAGAAGAAGAACCGGTGTGTCCTCTGCGATCGCGCGGCGCGGACTAAAATGAAAAGCTCCGCGCGTGCACGCAGCAAAAGCATGAAAATTGATCGGCGGATGCGCGCCTTCGCCGGGAGCACGCAAGTTATGAAACTGCTGTTCTTGGTCGCGTCCACCAGGGTTGAGAACGGTCAGGCGAAAATGTTCCGCGCCTTGCGATGTCATTAGTTGCTGGATGAGCCGCGAACTGCTTATTCGTCGAGATTGCCCGACGGCCGCACCGTTGATTTCAGGAGGGTCTGGTCCTCATCCTCTTGGTCGAGCGGTTTCACCGGTATCGCGCGCCGGATCTCGGCTGGTTTCTTCTCCTCCGGTTGGACCGGGATCGCTTTCGGAATCGGTTCAACGGGGATCGCCTTTCGAATCTCCGGACCGGATTGTGTCGTTCCAGTATTCGGCTGATTTTGGTTTGCGGTGTTACGGGCCTGCTTCACCTCATTCGCGCTTGCCGTATTGTCCGTCTTCTGATTTTCAGCCGTTTCCGTTGCCGGCTCCGGAGCCGGCTCGGGTTTCAGTGTCGGCTTGAGAGAATTATAGGGGTCCTTGTCAGCCAACAACGTTGGACTTCTTACGACAACCGGCGTCACGTCACTTAAATCCACAGCCAGCGCAGCGCGCGGTAAATCGCTGGCGGGAAACTCGCGAGCAAGGCGAGCACGCGGCTCGCCATGGACATTGCAAGGTTCAGTGGGCGCTTGCGACGGTGTCGCAATCTCCATATACGTGGTGCGCCGCTGAACGGGATCGCCGTTCGCCGTTTTTATAGCGTCATAACATTTGTCGGTGGCCAGCAAGCCGGACCTCGAGCAAATCTCAACCTCCTTCAGATTTTCCGGCTGCTTAATTTCTCGCGGCCGATAACTCGTGGCAGCGGCATTCATGATGTCGACCCAAATCGGTAGCGCCAGCTCCCGCCCAAACGCGCCGCGATAAATCTTTTGCGGCTTATCAAAGCCTGCCCAAACGGCGCAGGTGAAATTGGAATCATATCCGGCGAACAGCGCATCAGTGAAATCGTAAGCGGTGCCGGTTTTACCCGCTGCAGGCATTTTCTTCAGACCAAATTGTGTAAAAGCAGCCTTGCCCGTTCCTGATTGAAGCGCGTCTGCGAGGCAGGAATGGACTTCGTACGCGGTTTCAGGTTTCGTGACCAGTTTCCGGATGCTCTGCTGCTTCCCATCCCAAACCAGTGTGCCGTCCTTTTCTTCAATGCGCTCCAAAATGTGCGGTGCGTTTGGTCGCCAACCGCCGTTTGGGAAGATCGTGTACGCGAGGGCGAGTTCGGCCAGCGTAACCTCGCTGCTTCCCAGAAACGTGGCTGGATAAGAGCGCAGCGGCGAACGGATTCCCGCCGCGGAGCAAAGCTGCAACACTGCATCGACTCCGGCGTCCATTCCGATTCGGACAGTTGCGCCATTTTTTGATTTGACCAGCGCCTGCCTTGCCGTCATCGCGCCTTCGTAACGGTTCTCAGCGCTTTCTGGACCCCATTCGCCAAGAATTCCCGTTGTGCCGCCGATCATGACCGCGCGATTATCCAGCGGCGAATCTTCCACCAGCGATCCGGGATACATTCCTTTCTCGAAAGCAGCCGCGTAAACGAACGGCAACATTGCAGTCCCGGCGGGCCGGCGGGCTTGCAGCGCGCGGTTGTACTGGTTGTGTTCGAAATCGCGGCCGCCTACCAGCACCAGAATGTCACCGGTGGCGTTGTCCAAGCCGATGACTGCGCCCTGCAGATACTCGGGTGCCGGCTGGTCAGATCCGGCAGCCGCCGGGCCGTTTGCCTTGGCTTTGCGAAACGAGGCTGCGTAAGCGGCGTAAGTCTGATGATTGTATTCCGGACTCTGCTCCACCGTTTCGAGATGAGTCCGGAGAGAATCCTCTGCCACCTTCTGAAGATCGACGTCGATGGTGGTGTGAATGCGAAAGCCTTCGTTCATCGCGCGGTCCCATCCTACGGCCGCGATAACCTGCTGGCGGATATAATCGACTGCGTAGGTTTGGCCCTGCGCATTTTGCCGGCTCCCAATGACGATCTGTTCCGCTCGCGCAGCAGCGCATCGCTCGCGGCTGATGAAGCTGAGGTCGCGCATCCGATCGAGCGCAAAGTCGCGCACCTCGCGTGAATTGGCGCGATCCGCCCATGGCGACAATCTGTTTGGGCTTTTGACCAGACCTGCGAGCGTGGCGCACTCCGCCAGCGACATCTCACGTGCGGGCTTGCCAAAGTACCCTCGCGCTGCCGCTTCCGCCCCGTACAGCCCGCCGCCGAAATAGATCCGGTTCAGATACAACTCCATGATTTTTTGTTTCCCGAACTGCTCTTCGATTCGTTGCGCTAGAAAAATCTCCAGCAGCTTCCGGCGGAAGGTTCTTTCCTTGAGTGAGAAACTGTTGCGCGCCAGTTGCTGCGT